>JBGOUW010000240.1:0-7445 GCA_041477755.1 Binatia bacterium | reverse complement strand
GAGCCCACACATGATTCGTCGCCGAGTTTTTGGAGCAATAATGGTGGGCGTTGCTTGCGTGCTGTTGGCCGCAGCAACGTTCGCGGGCGACCTACCGCGTTCGGCCACGCGCTCGTTTGCGTTCCCGGCTGCACTTGCCGATGGCCTGGTCGGTGATCTGGTGACACCGGCGAACAACACGAGTCATCTCGGCATCGGCGATGGTCACGTTGCGATTGGCCGGCTGCCGGTCCCGATGCCCGAGCGTGGTGGCCGGCGTGGCCGCCTGCGCCGGGGCCGCGACCTGTTCATGCGGCCGATGGACGAGCCACCTCACGTGCGGCTGCTGCTACGCGGTGTGGTTGATGCCAACGGCAAGGCCGTCAGTAACCAGGGCAATCATCTCGTGATCAGCGCCGTAGTGACGCCTGAAGCGGCGGCGAGCACTCCGTCGCCGTTCTCCGTCGGCTTCGATCTCGCGGACGGTAATGCGTTCGTTGATGCGCCGCTGCCGATTCGGACGCTCGCCGATGCGGTCGTGAACGTGCAGATCCTCGCCGTTTCGGTGGTCGACTCGGACGAGCAAACGTTTGCGGTCCTCGGCTTCGAGCTGGCCGCGGCGCCGCCCGAGCCGACACCGGCGACCACGCCGACGCCGGGCGGCACGCCGAGCGCCAGCGGGCAATGCTTCATCGGGCCGCGCTGTGCCGGGCCGTCGTTCCAAGCGTCGCACGAGCGGTGTTGTCATTTCACCCATGGTGATACCCAGCCGCTCGATATCACTTCGTGGTGTCCGGTCGATCAGTTTGATCCAGCCAGCGGGCGCTGTGCTGCCGATGCGTGCGCAGCGTGCGGGCCGCTGCCGCCGCCCCTGACGTGTGGCGAACGCGAAGAGTGCAGCGGCGCCTGCCAGGTCCAATGTGAAGATGGGCATACCACGTCCGGCGTGTGTCAGGGCGATTTGACCTGCCGGTGCAGCGCAACCTGCGCATCGCCGCCGCCGACTCCCGAGCCGTGCGGGGCGCGCAACGTGTGCGGCGGACCGTGTAAGCTGGTGTGCCCCGACGGCTCGACTGCCGCCGGTGTGTGCGGCGATCCCTTGCGGCATCACGAGCAAGGCGGTTGTGCGTGCATCGCCCAGTGCGCGCCGCCACCGACGATTCCACCGCCGCCTCATGGTCGCATCTGTTGCCAATGTGCGGAGCCATTGCGCGCGTGCTTCGAGATTCCATTCGTCGAGGTCGAGCCGATCTGCCCGCGCGGTTGCCGGACGGTCATCAATGGCGACTGTGACGAGCAGAGCCATTCATGTGTGCCGCCCAAACTGTGCACGTCCGATCATGACTGCGACGATGGCAACGGTTGCACGATTGATCACTGCTCCGAGGGCAGCTGCAGCCACGACTGTGTGTGCGTGGGGCCGTTCGGATGCCGTCCCGGGCCCGGGGTTGACGTGCATCTCGGACCATCTCAATAGGCAGTCATCAGTCACCCGTATCCGCGGCGCTGGCGAGACTGACTCGCCTCGCTCGGACTCGGATGCTACAAGCGCCACTGATGGCGAAACTGCGTGTCCTATACGAAACCGGCGACCCCGAACGGGTGATCGAGTTCGATCCCCGCAAGGCTCCGTTTCAGCACGATGGACTGCCCGGCTCGGTGCTCGATGTGCTGCTGGGGCACGGCCTCCATCTCGATCATGCCTGCGGCGGCAATTGCGCGTGCACCACCTGCCATGTGATCGTGAAGGGCGGCGCTGAGCATCTCTCGGAGAGTTCCGAGAGTGAGGAAGATCTGCTCGACAAGGCGCCGGGCCTGACGCCGACTTCGCGGCTCGGCTGCCAGGCGGTGATTGAAGCCGATGCCGAAGTGCTGGTGCTGATTCCGCGGTTCACCATCAATCAATAGTCAATCGTAGTGAGTGAGCCACGATGGCGTTTGATGACCGAGCCACGATGACGAACGCCGCGACGGCGGACGGCGCTGGCGCCACTCGGAATCCGTACCTCGGTGTCATTGAGCGCGTCGTCGAGCACGCGGCCGACACCCGCTCGCTGTTCCTACGCGTGCCGGCGGATCGCAGCTTCCGCTTCATTCCGGGACAGTTCATCTCGTTGCAACTGATCATCGATGGCCAAAGCCTGGTGCGGCCGTACTCGATCGCGTCGGACCCGGAGCAAGCCGACGTGCTGGAGATCTGTCTCAACGTCGTCCCGGGCGGCCTGGTGAGCGCGTATCTGTTCAGTCTCCGAGCCGGCGCCCACCTGTCGTTCACCGGACCGTGGGGCACCTTCACGCTCGCGGGCCCTCCGACCGCGGAGACGGTGTTCATCGCCGATGGCACCGGCATCGCACCAATCCGTCCAATGCTGCGGCGCGCGTTGACAACCGACCTCGCCGTGCCCGTGCGCTTGCACCATCGCGCGCAGTCGGAGGCAGAGCTGTTGTACCGCGCCGAGTGGCAGGCACTGGCGCAACAGCATTCGCAGTTCAGCTTCGAGGCGATCATTGCGTCTGCCTCCGCGGTGGCGCCGGCGTCCGAGGTGCTGCTGGAGCGCATGCATGCCCGCTACGTCGCGGCGGATCAGAATCGCCGGCGCAGCTTCTACATCTGTGGCGTCGGCGATATCGTTACGCGCCTGCGCGACGCGCTGCGCGGCGCGGGCTACGCGCGGCGCGCGGTGCAATACGAAAAGTGGTAGGTGCAGAGTGGTAAGGAATGGACCCATGTCGTCCACCGCGCGTTGGATCGCTGGACTGGTCGGAATCGTCGCCCTGATTGCGAGCGCCGTCGCGTTGCGGCGCTACGTTGCGACCACACAACCCCCGCCGTTGCCGGAGACGGTCGCGCGCCGGATGGGGTGGACGCCGGCGGTGCCGCGTCGGGCGCGGCCGGACTACGAAGCTGGCGGCGACGAGGGGGCGAACGACGGCGGCGGAAACGCGCCGCGTGAAGCGAACGCCGCACTCGGCGCACCGCCGACTAAGCCCGCCGCGCGAAGGTCAGCGGATATCTCGGCAACCCCAGACTCTGGCGGTGGGGTTGCTGCCAAGGCTGCCAAGACTGAACAGACCGACGAGGCGGTCGAAGCCGCACCCGCCAAGCGCTCCGAGAAGGACAAGAGCGGTCCGGCGTTGATGCTGAGCTTCGACGGTACGGTGACCGCCGCGGATCAGACCGCCCCGGCGATTCAGCAGGACATCGAATTCGATCGCAGTTCAGGTGCGGCCTTGTTTCCATCGGCGGCGGTGCTGGCGTTCGCGGACTCGGGCGGGATTGATCCCGCGGGCAGCACGATCGCGCTCTGGATACGGCGCGACACCGACCCGGAAGATGGCAAAGGGCGCGGGCTGGTCGAGTTGCTTCCCGGCACGTGGCAGAACCGACTCGAGTTAGGGATGGGACCGCACTACCTCCGCTTCCTGTTCACGCCGGACGACGGCCGCGAGCTGAGTGTCGGTAGCGGGATCGAGTTCGCGAAGGGTGAATGGCATCACGTGGCCATCACCTGGGGTGATGCGTTGATGTCGCTCTACATCGATGGTGCGCTGAAGGACGACCGCACGGTCGAAGGCGCGTTCTCCCCGCCCGTGCAGACGCCGCTCTACATCGCGTCTACGTCCAAAGGCGTGTCGGCGGAAGCCGCGCCGATCTCGCTGCGCAGTTTCGTCGTGCTGCAGCACAGCGCCCCGGCCGACGAGATCGCTGCGTTGATGTCGGAAACCGCCCCGCCCAAGTAGATCGAGCCCCTAGCCGAGAATCTCGCACAACGCCTGTTCGAGCCGAGGAAACTGAAAGGTGTAGCCGGCACGCTGCGCCGCCGCTGGGAGCACGCGCTGGCCGGTGAGGAGCATGTCGGCCATTTCGCCCAGGGCGAGACGGAGGACGACCGCGGGCACCGGCGCCCACGACGGGCGGCCCATCACTTTGCCCAGCGTCTGGCAGAAGTCGCGCATGCGCTGCGGGTCGGGTGTGGTCGCGTTCAACGCCCCCGTGATCGCATCATGTTCTAACGCAAACTGAATCAAGCCGACCACGTCGTCGCGGTGAATCCACGAGAGCCACTGTTGCCCAGTTCCCAACGGGCCGCCGGCGTAGAGCTTGAACGGCAGCACCATGCGAGCGAGCGCGCCGCCACCGTCGCCCAACACGACACCGATTCGGAGTCGCACCACGCGTACGCCGAGCGCTTCAGCCGCCTGCGCTTCGTGCTCCCAGGCGCGACACACGTCGGCGAGGAAGTTGCTACCGGCCACGGCGGTTTCATCGAGAGCTTCGTCGGCGTGCGGGCCATAGTAACCGACCGCCGACGCACTGATGAATACCCGCGGCGGTGTGGCGCCCGCGCGCATCGCGTTGACAATTTGTGCGGTGGCATCGACGCGGCTGCGCACGATCGCCTGCTTGCGCGCCGCCGTCCAGCGACCGCTGGCGATCGATTCGCCGGCCAGATTGATCACCGCGTCGGCTCCGACGATTTCGCTCGGCCATTGCGGCGACGACCACTCGATCACTTCAACGCGCTCGCCGAGCTGGCGGCGCGCCGCGGGGCCGGCGCGCGAGAGCGCGATGACTCTATGTCCCGCTGCGTGCAGCGCCCGGCACAGTGCCGTGCCGATGAAACCGGTTGCCCCAGTGACGATGACTTTCATCGCAGGCCGCAGCCTTCAGTCTGCTGCTTCCGGGGCGGGGGTCGGCCGCGGCGGTTCCACTTTCATCTGCCGTGCGGCTCCGTTGGCCGTCACTATCGAGCGGTCGACGAGCTGTTGCGCGCTGATGCGGCTGGCCATCAACTCGCTGACGTCGCGAGTGAGCAGGTAGAAAACCGCATCCTCCGGTTCGCCGTGGCCCTCTTTGAGGTGCGTCCGCAAGTCGGGCTCGTCGGTGTACGGCTTGTGCGTGTATGAGACGGCGAAGCTGACGCCGTCGGCGGGCACGTCAATGCTCTTGAAGCGGCGCAGGGTGGGTTCGACGATGCGCGTCCACGTGCGCGCGAGACGGGTGTCCGCGTCCAACTCGTGGTCGTTGTAGACGATGCCGGTGTCGAGTTTGAACGTGAGGTACTTGTGCTGCGCGCGCTCCTCAACGCCGGCGACGCCAACGGCGGTTTCGAGCACCGAGCCGTTTTCGATCGCTTGTCCCATGAGGAAGCCTTCGATCATCACCGCGTCGTTGCCGTACTGTCGGCGTACCTCCGACAACGCCTGGAGGATCTCCGCGCTGAATCCTCGTGGCGTCGGGCCGCCCACCGGACCGGCCGCCGCAGAGGCGACGATCGCCATCGCGCCGATCAGCCCGGCGATGCACGCTGCGATTCGTGAACGTTGCATTGAGTTGCCGCGGGCACCATGCCAAAGTGCCGTTTACCGTGCAACGCGAGGTCGCTTCATTCCTTCGGGTCGTGCGCCACACCATTGCGCACTACGAGATGGTAGCGCCCGGCGATCACGTGTTGGTCGGGCTTTCGGGGGGCGCCGACTCGGTCGCCACGCTCGCGGCGCTGGTGCGCCTCGCCCCCCGGCTCGCGATCACGGTGAGCGCAGCGCACGTGCATCACCGGCTGCGCGGTGCGGAATCGGATCGCGACGCAGCGATGGCCGGCTCGGTTGCAGCGCAACTCAACGCGCCGTTCCAAATGCGTCGCCTCTCGTTCGCATTGAAGCGGGGTGGCAACGTCGAGGAGCGTGCGCGGTGCGCGCGCTACGAGGCGCTGGATCACGCGGCTCGCGAAGTGGGGGCGACCAAGATCGCCACCGGCCATACTCGTGACGATCAAGCCGAGACTGTGCTCCTGCGCATCGTGCGTGGCAGTGGGCCGCGTGGACTTGCCGGTGTGCAGCCCGTGCGCGACGAGCGCATCATCCGCCCGTTGCTCGCTTGCACGCGCGCTCAGGTCGAGGCGTTCGTGGCGGCAGAAGCGCTGCCGTTCTGTGAGGACAGTAGCAATCGCGATTGTCGCTTTCTCCGCAATCGCATTCGACACGAAGTGCTGCCGCTGCTGCGCGATCTGAATCCACGCATCGACCGCGCGCTCGCCGATCTTGCGACTCTCAGTCATATGCACGAGAAAGGACCCGCGCCGGTTGTGACCAGCGACGCGGTCTGGCTCTCGGTCACCGCGCTGCGTGAGTTGCCGACCGGGTTGCGGCGCGACCTGGTGCGTGACTGGTTGCGTACGCAGCGCGGCAGCGCGCGCGGACTCGCGTTGCATCACGTGACCGCAGTGCTCGATCTGTTGCGCGCCGGTCGACCCAACCGCGGCGTCAATCTGCCGGGTGGAACCGTGTTGCGGGAATACGATCGTGTGCGCTTCGTGGCGGCTGGAACCGCAGCGGTGGTGCCGCTGCCGTGTTTCCTATCTCCGGGCGAACGAGTCGCGTTTCGCGATTGGCAGATCGCGGCGGGACCGGTCGAGCGATACACCGGCGATCCGTTGCCGCGAGATCTCTGGAGCGCCGTCGTCGATGTCGACATGATTGCCGGCACCTTCAAGGTGCGGAATCCCGTGCCTGGCGACCGGGTTCGACCCTGCGGGATGACCGGCCGGAAGAAATTGTCCGACATCCTCATCGATCGGCGCGTGCCACGAGCCTTGCGGGCGAGTTGCCCGGTCGTCGAGTCCGGTGCCGAGGTGGTGTGGGTGCCGGGGGTGGTTCGAGGTGCCTGCGGACTGGTCGGTCGGCAAACGCGACGGGTGGTCTGGTTGCGAGTGGAAGGTGGCGGACAACCATTGCTGGGCTAGTGTCCGTATGTTACGGTCACTAGCGGATTTTCTTTGAGGGAGTGGTGAACCAGATCTCACGTAATGTCGCGCTATGGCTCGTACTGGGCCTCATGTTCCTGCTGCTCTTCAACCTCTTCAACAAGCAGCAGGCGCGCGAACCTGACATTATCTTCAGCGAATTCGTTGCGGCCCTCGATAAGGGCGACCTGACCGAGGTCACCATTCAGGGTCACAACATCAAAGGAAAGTTCCACAACGGCGAGCGCTTCAAGACCTTTGCGCCGGAAGACCCGGAACTGATCAAGCTGCTGCGGGCCAAGGGCGTGAAGATCACCGCCAAGCCGGAGGACAGCGATCCTTGGTACATCACCATCCTGCTGCAATGGTTCCCGATGCTGCTGCTCATCGGCGTATGGATTTTCTTCATGCGCCAGATGCAGGTCGGTGGCGGCAAGGCGATGTCGTTCGGCAAGAGCCGGGCAAAGCTGCTCACCGAGAACTCGCAGAAGGTCACGTTCACCGACGTGGCCGGCATCGATGAAGCAAAGGAAGAGATTGAAGAGATCATCGCCTTTCTGAAGGATCCGAAGAAGTTCACCAAGCTCGGTGGTCGCATTCCCAAGGGCGTGCTGCTGGTCGGTGCACCCGGCACGGGCAAAACCTTGCTGGCGCGCGCGATCGCGGGCGAGGCCGGCGTGCCGTTCTTCTCGATCAGTGGTTCGGACTTCGTCGAGATGTTTG
>JBGOUW010000234.1:0-7522 GCA_041477755.1 Binatia bacterium | reverse complement strand
TTTCAGGTCACCGAGGCCGTGTGTCTTCCCAAACCGGTGCAGCAACCGCATCCGCCGCTTATGCTCGGTGGCAGCGGCAACGGTATCCTGCGACGTGCTGGCGAGTGGGCCGATATCATCCACATGGTGCCGATGATCGGCGCGGCGGGCACGACGACGATCGAAGAGATCGGGAAGTTCAGCGACGCGTCCCTCGCCGAGAAACTCGCCCGTGTCCGGCGCGCCGAGGCGATCGCGGGACGGACGCGCGGTGGTGTCCGCTTCGCCTCGACGATCTTCAACTACCTGATGACCAGCTCGCCGCAACAAACCCGCGCGATGGCGGTGCGGCTCGGCGGCGTTTTCGGTCTCACGCCCGAGGAGTTGCTCAAGCATCCGATCGCCTTGATCGGCACACCCGAGGAAATGATCGCCGAGCTGCGCCGCCGCGAAGTCACGCACGGATTGTCGTTACTGGCGATCAACTTCAGCCATCCCGATCACATTCGGGATTTCGGCGACAAAGTCATCGCGAAGCTACACTAGTTGCGCTCTGCGTCGCCGGCAGTGCCGGCCATGCTGACGAGATCAACGCTCACGCGGCGGCTCCTCTCGTAGTGGAATCGGGTGTCAGCTCCTCGATCGGGTACGGTGCGGTCACCTCGTACACATTCACCGGATCACGGATACCCTTGACTTGAATCTCGCCTTTCGGTTCGCACGGAATCTCGTCGCGCACCAGCACCCACGTAGCGTGGCTGAGCAGAATCTTGCCGGGATCGCAATTCACCTGTAGCCGCGCCGCCAGGTTCACCTGCCGGCCGATGGCAGTGTAATCCATCCGTCCCGGCGCCCCGAAGTTGCCGACGCTGGCGACGCCGGTGTTGATCCCCATGCGCACGACGAACGGCTCGACGATACCGCGCTTCTCCCACCGCTGATCCAATTCCTTCATCCGCCCCTGCATCGCCATCGCCATGCGCACGGCACGCAGCGCGTGATCCCCGTCATGCGTGGCTACCGGCGCGCCGAAGAAGATCATGATCGCGTCACCCATGAACTTGTCGATGGTGCCGCCGAAGCGCTCGGCAATGCGGGTCATCTCGGTGAAGTACTCGTTGAGAATCTCCGATAGCTCTTCGGCCTCGATGTGATCCGCCACTTCGGTGAAGCCCTTGATGTCGGAGAAGAACAGCGTCAGCCGGCGGCGGGACTGGCGATCCACGGCGTCGTAGTTGCCGAGGCGGATCTGCTCGGTGACTTGCTGCGCGACGTAGCGGCTGATCAGTTCGTTGGCGCGGGCGAGTTGATCGGTTGTCAGCGCCAGTTGCGCCGCATGACGACGCGAGCGATCGCTTACATAGCCGACGATGGCCAGCGCATAGACGGTCAGGACGAAGGTAGCTCCACCGAGTGTTGCCAACCACGAGCGAGCGAGATGGCCGTTTTGGAACGGCGCCTCCAACAAGAACGGTGCGTACCGGATCAGCCCGGCCTGCTCCGCTAACGTGGTTCCGGTCACGATCGCAAAGAACGAGCCGGCGGCTAGCCACACGGATCTTGGCTCGAACAGCGCCAAACCGAATGTGACGCCGGTGACAATGACCACTCCAGTGATACCCGTCGTGTGTGTCCCGAAGTTATATGCCTCCCACGCGAGGCTGACTGCGAAGAGCTGGACAGTCGCATGCACGAGCATTCGGTTGTTCGGTGAACGGTGGCGCAGAACGAGCGCCGCCACAACGATGGTCACCCACCCGCCAATATGAACCACCATCTGGGCCCAGAAGACCTGCGCCAGATACGCAGCATTGATGTAAGGGGCGATGTCGGGATGCGCTGCCAGGAGCGCATGCTCCACCACCAGGAACACACTGACAAAGAACAGCGTGATGCCCGCTCCCAGCAGGCACTTATCCGCGGCGCTCCACAGTACAATGTTGCCGAGGGGCTCGCGGAGCAAGCCAGTTATCGCCGAAGACCCCTCTTGCGCCATGCGTGACCCATAGATCAAACGGGCGCAACCGTGCAATCGGGTTCGGGCGTCCAGACTTAGCCGCCGGCCACCGGCGGAAAGATGCTCAGCACATCGCCATCGCTCAGCCGGCGAGCGAAGTCGCGGTCGTGATCGCCGTTGACGAGGATCATCTGAGCGCTCGCGCGCGGGATGCTCATGCGCATGAGCAAGTCGCCGATGGTGGTGCCGTCGGGCAGATCCAAATCGCACTTCCCGCGCGGTGAGCCGGGCGGCAGCTGCTTGCGCAGACTGGCGAAGAGACGGAGCTCGATCTTCATGGAGTCTCGGCACGCCTCGCGCATATGGCTGATCGCATATCGCAGATGGCGCGGAAGGCCATCAGCCATCTGCCGTACGCCAGCGGTGCCACGGCCTCATTTGGTTAGTGCTTCGCCGCATCCTTCGCCGGTGCCGGTGTCTTGTAAATCCCCGGCGTCGGCGTCCGCGGAAGGCTGTCGAAGTTCGCCGGCTGCGTTCCGACCAGGGTCGCGTGATGCTCGCCGGGTGTCGTGCGCGGTGCGAAATGATTGAAGTGGAACCCCCGCGGCGTGGACGGCGCGCCGACCGTTGTCTGCGCCAACAACTTGGACGCGGCGCGGCTGGCAACGTAGACGCGGCGCAGGTCCCACGGCCGCTCGTGCAGGTAGTGCTTCCACTCCGCGAGATCCACCTGCGATTGGATCAGCCCCTTCAGCATGCCAACGTCGGTCAGCATCGTCGTGTCTTCGATCGGGCCGACGATGATGCCACCGACGAGTCGCGTGCCGTCCCACACGAGCTTGCGGTACACCGGTCGCGCGGCATTCCACACCACGGTCGTGTCGCCGGTGTCCTGCCAGCGGCCGAAGCTGGTGCAGTGGAGGTTGGCCACGTCAAGAATGTTCATCACCAAACTGCCCGCGTAGGTCCGCGTGTGGCCCACCATGTTGGCGCCGGCGATGCGGCCATGATCGACCGCGGTCGTCTGAATCGCGTGGATCACCGGCGGACCGCCGAGCAGATTGGGTCCCTGGGCGACGTCGCCGGCGGCGAAAATGCCGGACACGTTGGTTTGGAGATGGGCATCCACAACTACACCCTTCTCGACGTGCACGCCCGACCCGTTGAGGAACCCGACATTGGGCCGGATGCCGGTGGAGAGGACAACGAAGGTGGCCGAGAGCGTCTGGCCGTCGGAGAGAAGCACACTCTTCTTCCGCGCGCCCTTGATCGCGCGCACGCTGCAGCCGGTATAGACGTCGATGCCACGTGCGCGCAGCCAAGCCTCGGCGGCTTCCGCACCGCGCCGATCGAGCATCCGCGGCAAGATCTGTCCCTCCAGCTCGACCACTGCGAGCTTCCAACCGAGCTTGTGCAACGCGTTGAGAATGATCAGGCCGATGAAGCCGGCGCCGATCAGCACTACAGATGGCCGTTTCGCCTCCGCCGACTCCATCACCTTGATCGCATCAGCCAGGGTCCACAAATTGTGCACGTGCCTGCCGTCGGCGCCGGGAATCGGCGGTTGGATCGGCGCCGAGCCGGTGGCGATCAGGAGCGTGTCGAAGGTGATCACTTCGCCGTCGTCGAGTTCGACGGTGCGCGCGCTGCTATCGATGCGTTCGGCGCGCCGGCCGATACGGCGCGTGACGCGCAGCCGATCGAAGTACTCGTCCGAGCCGGTGTCGAGGTGTGCGGCCGGGATCTCCTTCGCCAAGAAGTAGGGCAGCGCCATGCGCGCGTACGCGCGCTCGTCGGAAATCAGCGTGATGGTGGCGCCGGCGTCGAGCTGGCGAATGGTCTCGATCGCATTGATGCCGGCGGGGCCACCGCCGATGATGACGTGATGAGGCATGTCAGGACTCCTGTGTCCGCCCCCTCTCCCTCTGGGAGAGGGCTAGGGTGAGGGCAACGGAGCGTCGCGGCGTCATTGGTTCCCCCTCACCCTGACCCGCTCCCTGAGGGAGAGGGAACCTTCTTCTACTCGCGTACACGCCTCATCCTCCGGGATATCCCCGTGCACCATGCAGAAAGATCGTCACGCGGTCATCGCCGGTCACGCGCGTGTCGAGGCCGTTGAGGAAGGCGATGTTGCGGCCGTTCACCAGCACTTCGATGTCACGATTGAGTTGGCCGTCGGGAAACAAGATCGCCGCAGGTACCGGCGCTTGATGCAAGACCACGGCGACGGTGTCGCCACTCACCTCCTGCTCCGCGCCAAACCGGCGCAATCCACCGAGAATTCTCAGCACGGCCATTCCTCGTAGCGTACGGTTTACACCAAACCGAGTTCCTTGCGCTTCGCCGCCGTAACCTTGCCGTCGGCGGTCCAGCCGCGCAGGCGGTAGTACTCGGGCAACATTTCGCCCAACCGATTCACCATCCCCTTGGCGGGGCCGGACGGGATCGGTTGTTCGAGCATTCGCTTCGGCAAGGTGTCGCTACCTTTGCCCAAACCGGCGCGCTCGTTCCACAGCCGTTCGAGATTCCAGATGCGTTCGCCCGCCTGGGTCAGGCTGTCCAGCGTGTACGGTACCCCAGTCGCCGCTACGAGCTGCGGCAGCATTTCCTCCAGACCGACGCCAAAGGTGAGGAACAGACAGAGCCCGGTGGCGTCGACGGCGGAGGTGATGTCTTGAAAGATCTTGGTGATCTCCGCTTTGCCCTCGGTGACGTGCGGATCCATCTTGGTCGGAATGCCGAGGATCTCCGGCGACACGGTGTACGACTTCAAATGACACGCGCCGCGGTTGGACGTCGCGTAGCCCAAGCCCATGCCTTGAATCGCGCGGCTGTCGTAGGCGGGAAACTCCTGCCCGCGCACGCCCATGAAGAATTCGGGATGGCCGAACCGTGCGGTGAGGCGTTTCGAACCTTCAGCGAGCAGATCACCGAAGCCGTCGCGGAAGGCGACCTTCTCGGCCATGGCGACCAGGGCTTCGGCACTGCCGAACCGCAGTGGCATACCGGTGATCGAGTTGGTGATGATTTCCTTCTCGTACATCTCCATCGCCGCGGCGAGCGTGGCGCCGTAGGTGATCGGGTCCATGCCGTAGTCGTTGCACAGCCAGCCGGTCTTGATCAGCGCATCGAGGTCGCCGATGCCGCAGTCGGCGCCCATCGCCCACGCGTTTTCATACTCCGGACCTTCGCCGGCGATTTTCCAGTTGCGCGGGTTGGTGTTCACCATGAACTTGCTGGAGGCCTCGCCCGGCAGCTTGGTCACGCGCCCGCACGCGATTGTGCACGCGAAGCACGCCTTGTTGGCGACCAGCCGGGTCTCGGTGAGCGTCTCGCCGCTGATGTCTTCGGCCTTCTCGAAGACAGTTTCGGTGTGATTGCGGGTCGGCATCGCACCGTGTTCGTTGATGACGTTGACGAGCACTTCGGTGCCGTAGGTCGGCAGACCTTCCGCGGTGACGGCGGACTCCTTCAGCTTCGCCTTCATCGCCCATGACGCGGCCATAAAGCCGCGGGCGTCGGCCAGCTTCACACCGCCGGTGCCGCGCACGGCGATCGCCTTCAGCATCTTCGAGCCCATGACGGCGCCGACGCCGGAGCGGCCGGCGGCACGGTGGAGATCGTTCATGATCGAGGCGAAGCGCACGAGATTCTCGCCCGCCGGTCCGATCGAGGCGACGATGGTGTCGGGCACCCCCGATTCGCTGCGGATCATCTCCTCGGTGTCCCACACGCCTTTGCCCCACAAGTGGGTAGCGTCGCGCAGCTCGACCTCGTCGTTGTGAATCCACAGATACGTCGGACGCGGGGCGCGGCCTTCGACGATGATCATGTCGTAGCCGGCGCACTTGAGTTCGGGTCCCCAATGGCCGCCCGAATTGGAGGTGGTGATGGCGCCCGTGAGCGCCCCCTTGGTCACGACCATGTAGCGCGCGCCGCATGACGCGTTGGTGCCGGTGAGCGGACCGGTGACGAACAGCAGTTTGTTCTTCGGACTCAGCGGATCGACGTTGGGATCGCTCTCCTCCCACAGATAGCGCGCGCCGAGCCCGCGGCCGCCGACGTATTCGCGCGCCCAGTCCTGGCGCAGCGCTTCCTTCTTGATCGAGGCACGCGAAAGGTTCACCCGCAGGACGGTCCCCGTCCAGCCGCCGTGAATGCCGCCCACTGTGTCGACCTTGTCGCCGATCATGCTCCACCTCCGGATCGCATCTCCGCGTGGGTCTGGTTGAGATCCGCGGCCCACGGGCCGAGCCAGTCGGCTGCGGGCGTGTCGACGTACTCGATGGCGCCGGTTGGGCAGGCGTGCGCACACGCCGGATCGCCCGCACACAGATCGCACTTCACAGCCTTGTGCGTATCGGGGCTGTACCAGACCGTGCCGTAGGGGCAAGCGATGGTGCAGAGTCCACAGCCGACGCACAACTCGGGTACCACGACCTTTGCAGCCGCCGCGGAGATCGTGATCGCGTTCACCGGACACGCGGTCAGACACCACGCCTCGTCGCATTGGAAGCAGGCGTACGGCGCATAGCTCGCCTGGTCGTCGAACAGATGCACACGAATGAGCGAGCGCGCGGGTTGGAACGTACCGGTCTGCACGAACGAGCAGGCCAGTTCACACTGAATGCATCCGGTACACTTCTCCGGGATGATACGCAGTTGCTTCGCCACGTCGCCTCCTCCGTCTCTCGCGCGCGATCCTAGCCCTACTACTTGCAGCGGAGCAAGAAGAATTCCACCACCGCCCCCGCGCTTGTGTCGCTCGCGCCCCTCGGCTATCCGGCGCGGGATGACGGGGTTCGAGTACGACATGGCGTACGAGGTCGCGGATCTGGTGACGCGAACGGAGCGGCTACTCGACAAGCTGGGCCACCATTGGGTGCGACGTGACGAGGATCCTCGGGCCGAGCTCAGCGTCACGTTGTCGAGCGGGCACCGCGTACGCGTAGCGATCGGCCCGCTTCCACCTGAGCGACAGACCCACACCCTCTTCTTCCCTCGCGCCTTGCTGACGGCCGACAGTGACGACGCTGACGATCACGAAGTGGCAGCGTTGCGCCACGCGTTCGTAGTCGCACTGTTGCGGGTGGCGGGCTGAGTGGTGCCCGCCCCGATTCCCGATAGAATCGCCGGGCGCATGGCGTGGGCGGCGCTGTTCGTCGCGATGGCGTTGCGCGGCGCTTGTTGCCGTGACCGTGCTGCCGACTCATGAGCCCGCCGAGCGATAGTTCTGTTCGCGTGGATCGCGCAAGCGTCGGTGGGGCGCTGGGATCGCTGGTCCTGTTCGCGCTGTTCGTCGGCTTTTTCCATCCCGGCTATGTGCAGTGGGGGGTCGACGCGCTGTGGGTCGCCGCGCTGGTGCTGTGGGGCGCAGTGATTCGCCGCATCAGCGACACGACGTTGGTGCTGTCGTGGCCGAGCGCGCGCGGCCTCGTGTTGCTGGGCGCACTGCTCGCGATCTTCGCCGCGGGCTGGCTGCCGTTCTACGACAACTGGCGCTGGGCTTACACGGGCGACTCCGTCGCTTGGTTCTCGTCGGCGGAAGGCTTGGCGCAACACGGGCTGGTACTCAACCTGTTGAGC
>JBGOUW010000439.1:0-4346 GCA_041477755.1 Binatia bacterium | reverse complement strand
TTGAACACTTGGTTGTTGATGCTGCCGTCCTTCAATCCGATCGCAAAGCGGCCGTTGCTCGCTTGCACGATGGTGTTGCCGACGAAACGATTGTCGCGCGTGCCCCACTCGTTCCCGTCGCCGTCGTCCCACCCGGCGATGCCACTGGCGTGGTTGTTGTAGAGCAGGTTGTTGCGGATCAGCGACGTGCGTACCGAGGCGAGATTGATCGCCGCGGCGCCGCCTACGCCGTTGTCATGGATCACGTTGGCCTCCACCAGCGCGTCGTTGATGATGCCGTCGCCCTGCGGATCGGTGGGATCGGGCCCTTGCTCCGCCGGATCGGCGTTGAGCTGAACGCCCGACGCGTGGTTGTCGTGGACGTGATTGCGCCGCACGATCGGGCGATCACCACTGTTGGAAACGTAGATGCCGTGCTCGGCAACCGAGAAGGACGTCTCGTTGTTTTCAATGATGAGATCACGGGCGAAGCCGGTGAAGATGCCCCAGCGCCCGTTGTCGTGGCAGAAGCAGTTACGGATCACCACGCCGGTGGCGTTGGCTTCCGGCTCACCTTGGACAGCAATGCCGGCGCGCGGCGCGTGATGCGACTCGAAGCCGTCGATGACGACGTAGTCGACATCGCGCACCCAGATGTTGTCCGAGTTCGCGTTCGCCGCTCCCGGCGAAGTCACCATCACGCCGGGTTCTGCCAAGAATCGGATGGGGGCCAATGCCGTTCCCGAATTGCGGGCTCGGAATCCGCGATACGTCCCCGCCAGTACGATCACATCGTCGCCAGACGCGGCCATGTCGCCGGCCTTCTGCAAGGTCTGCCACGGGGCGAGCATGCTGCCGGCACTGCCGTCGTTACCCGACGGTGACACGTAGTACGTCGCAGCACTTGCTACTCGACCGGCTACGCACAGCCAGCTCAGCCACGCGAGAACTCCGAACCTGGACCGACGCGCGATCATGCAACTCCCTTCAACCGCCCCGGCACGGAGCAGGTTTCGTACCCCTCGACGTATCGCCGGGCGACCGAAATCCGTGCGGCACGGTCGAGCCACGAAGTGATACCGCAATGCCAGCGTGCCGGTGAGGCGGCACTAAGCATTGCCTGCAGACGCCATGTTTGAATCGCGCTGGCGCTACAGGTAAGCGGTGCGCATGCGCCGGCTGCGCCCGCATCTCTACATCGGCCCCTCGATCTATCCGACCGACCTGCCGCGCGTGCGGCGCAAGGGGATCACCGCCGTGCTGTCGCTGCAGCAGGTCGATATCGATCTGCCGCGCGCGGCCATGGAGCGCATGCGCGCGGCGTGCGAGCCGCGCGCGATCACCTTCCACAACATCGGCATCCACGACTACGACCCCCAGGCGGTGATCGCCGCGCTGCCGCGTACGTTGCGGATGCTGCACGGACTGATCGACGACGGCCGCATCGTTTACGTTCATTGCACCGAGGGGATCAATCGCGCGCCATCGATCGCGCTCGCCTACCTCGTCCGTCATGAAGGGCTCGCCGTCGACCATGCCCTTGCCGACCTGCGCCGCTGCGATCCGGGGGTGAAGCCGTACGCGGCGGTGATCGAGTGGTTGCGCGCAACAGTGGAGGCGGCGACCACAGATTGACCCGATTCAATCGATTCGGAGGAGCAGCGATGATCAAACTCAACCATCTGTCTCTGGCGGTGCGCGACTACCGCGCAGCGCGCGACTGGTACGCCAATACGCTCGGGCTCAAGCCGGAGTTTGAACTCCGCGACCGGCGCGTTGCGGCGGTGCAGGACGATGCCGACTTCACGCTGATTCTCGTCGAGGCGAAGGATGACGTCGCCACCGCGGTGTCAACCTTCGCCTACGAGGTCGACGACGTTGAGGCGTGGCATCAGCGCCTCGCACAACGCGGCGTGCCGTTCGTGTACCCGCCCCAACGCAACGACTGGGGGTACGGCGCCGAGCTGCTCGATCCCGACGGCTACCGCATAAGATTGTGGGACGAAGTCACGATGCGCGAGAAGAGCCAGGGGTAGCGTTGCGGTCGCTGTAGTACCCTGGTAATTGATCGCCATGCCTCTCGCTCACTCTCGGTTGACCGCACAAGGGCAAGTCTCGGTGCCCGCCAAGGTTCGGCGCAAGCTCGGCATTGGTCCCGGTTCGCTGTTGGAGTGGGAGGAAGATGGCGAGAACATCCTTGTTCGCCGAACCGGGCGCTACTCATCAGAGGATCTGCATCGAGCGTTGTTTGCGAAGGCACCCAAGACTCGGACCATCGAGGAACTGAAGGACGGCGTGCGGCGGCACATGAGAAAACGCCATGCGCGCCGTTGACACCAACGTCCTCGTTCGGCTGATCACCCGCGACGATGCCAGACAAGTCGCGGCGTCGGAGACCTTCGTGGCCAGGGGGGCGTGGGTTCCTCATCTCGTACTCGCAGAGGCCACGTGGGTTCTGGCCTCGGTCTACAACTTGGACCCAGGGGAGATTGCGACCGCCGTCACGATGCTCTTGAACCACAAGGATCTGACCGTGCAAGACGCCGATGTCGTTGCCTCCGCCCTAGCGCACTTCCGCACGAAGCCGTCCGTCGGTTTTTCCGACTGCCTCGTCCTCGAGATCGCGCGCAAAGCCGGCCATCTTCCACTCGGTACGTTCGATCGTGCGCTCGGCAAGCTCCCTGGCGCGCAGAGATTGTAACTCACCAGCGCTGCGCCGAAGAGGTGATTGAGAGAGGGCAGGGATGGCCGTCAACGACATCGATACGCTGCGCGAGCAACCTCCAGATCTCTTCGACGATCGACAACTGCCCCCCGGTTGGGAAGAGGATTGGCTTGTGATCCCAATCGACGATCCCGAGGTGGGTTCTGCCGCAGCAATCAACGCACCAGACTACGAAGACCGATCTTCTCTGGTCGCCTCTGGCGTGTCTCAAGCTAGGAATCGCATCGACTTCACTCCAGAGTCGGAGATGCCCAGTTTCGATCAATACGCACCCTTTCCTGGATCGCCTCACTCCCGCGTCGAAGGAACAGTTTCTCCCCCCGACGCCCTCGCCTTCTATTTGCCCTTCCACTATTTCCATCCAACTTGGTGGGGGATCTACCTCGTCCTTGAGCGAGTCCACTGGCTCGCCCACTGGCTCGATGTCCTTTCAGATGGTGCCGTTGCCGGATTGGATGCCGTTTGCGTCGCTCGGTTGTTCCTCTACGGACACGAGGCGTTTCATCATTCAGTAGAAGCCTTCGCTACGCGCCTTGAGATTACCCATCGGACGCCACTCTATCGCGAGGCGTTCGAGCGCTACTTCCGCAAGAGCTTTGGAACCGATGACTCCATGGAAGAAGCCCTCGCGACCGCGTACGGCTATCGCAAGGTCAAAGAAAGGGCGTTCAAAAGACCGAACGATCCACCCAAGCGCGATGCAGCGCTCAAAGCCCTACAAGAGTACATCAAGGCGTGTCCCCCCGGTTACAACCAGGCACTCCGCTTTGTGAAAGAAGGACCTTTCGCCTACCACCGAGCGTTATTTGCAGAAGAAAACCACCACTTCGCTCTCCCGGGTATCCGCGAGTGCCAGCCGACGATTTGGAAGTCATCCCCACAAGCGTTCACCGGCATAAGCCGGATAACGAGCAGAGTGAACTATCTGGTCCGTCGCGGCTCTCCGCTTGCCGAGCGGTATCGTCTGGGTCTCCGCTACCGGGATCTTAGCGGCCGTCTTCAAGAAACAGGGTGCAGATTTCTCCGTCCTGGAAAGGGAAGTCACGAAATCTGGCAGAGTCGAGAAGGCCAGCGCTTCTCGGTCCCTCGCCATCCAGGAGATCTGCGCAAAGGTACGCTAGCGAAGATAATCAAGCAGGCGGGGTTCAACATGTCTGTCGCGGTGCCTTCGTTGAATCCGCTGGCGCAGCATAGTCCGCCGAAAGTGGCCTCCCCGGCGCGTGTGCAAACAACGGAAGCAACTCGATGGCTCATGGAGATGTTGCGATGAACCCTACGGACTGTCTGCTGTGCAAAATCGTCGCCGGTCAGTTGCGCGCGCGCATGGTCGTCGAGACCGCCAGCATCATCGGCGTCATGAACGACGCGGAACCCTTCGCGAGAGGACACGTTGTCTTCTTCCCCAAGCGCCATGCTGCGCAGCTGACCGACATGCGCGACGAGGATCTGGGCGAGATCTTGGTCGTGATCAAGCGCGTGACCGCGGCGATGCAAGTGGACAACTACAACGTGCTCCAAAACAACGGCGCCCTCGCCGGTCAGACCGTGTTTCACGCCCACGTTCACTTGATTCCGAAATGGAGCGACCGCGAGGGACTCGTCTACCAACGCGAGCCGCAACGCGATGTTGACCACAGCGACA
>JBGOUW010000251.1:0-7278 GCA_041477755.1 Binatia bacterium | reverse complement strand
GGCTGATGGAAGAAGCGCGCGCCGCGAGTCGAATCAAGTCCGAATTTGTGGCCACCGTGTCGCATGAATTGCGAACGCCGCTGAACGTCATCATCGGCTACACTGATTTGTTGCGCGATGGTGCGTTCGCTGATACCCCCACCCAACACGGCGTGCTCGACCGCATCCATCAGCAATCGATTCAACTACTCGACCTGATTCAGGCGATGCTCGATGTCAATCGCCTGGATGCCGGCGGCGTGCGGCTGACGATTGAGGAGTTTGATGTGAGCAGCATGTTTGCGGGTCTCCGCGAACATTTGCCATCCGGCTGGTGCCGTCCCGGAGTTAGCTTGCAGTGGGAGACGAGCAGTGGCTCGCGGGTGTTGCGTACCGATCGCAGTAAACTAGAGATGATCCTGCGTAACCTTATCCACAATGCGCTCAAGTATACCGAGGCGGGCGCCGTGACGGTGGCTCCGCATTCGGACCATGGGCGTGTACAGTTCATGGTTGCCGACACGGGTCCCGGCATCGCGCCAGGTGATCTCGCATCGATCTTCGAAATGTTTCGGCAAGGCACTGGTTCACCGCCGCGCGATGGTGGGGTCGGGCTTGGTCTCTACATTGTCAAACGGCTCACCGAGGCGCTCGGTGGAGGCGTGCATGTCGAGAGCCGACTCGGTGGCGGTGCACGCTTCAGCGTGGTCGTGCCGGTCGATGCCCCGCGAGGACGGGTTGCGTAGGTAGGGGGAATGGTGACGGGCACAGCACGCCAGGCCGCGATGCGTGAACTCATCGACCGTGCTGCTATTCGCGATGTCCTCCTGCGCTACGCGCGTGGTGTCGATGCGCGGGAGTTGGAAAGCGTCGCCTCGCTGTTCGTTGCCGGCGCCGCATACAGCGGTCGGCTGGGCGTCGGCACGATCGAGACCGCGCTCGCTCGCTTGCAGATCGGCTTCGTCCGTTTTCAGCGCACGATGCATTTTGTCGGTCATCAACTCATCGAGATCAACGGCGACCGGGCCCAAAGCGAGACTTACGCGATAGCCTACCATCGCCCCCTCGGTGCAACGCCGACCGACTCTATTGCTGGCGTGCGCTACCTCGATGAACTGGCGCGATGTGGCTCCGAGTGGTTGATCATCCGGCGCGTGGTGGAGTCGGAGTGGCAGTGCTACGAAACGACCGGCGCGGGCCCGCGGATACGTGGGGAAGAATTTGCTTGAACGGCAGGTGGGTGCGGAGCTATGGGCGAGGGGAACACATGCGAGTGCTGAGGGAGACGGGTGGTGGTGCTTGGGTCGGTCGTTGTCTATAAGAGAGTCGGCAAGACGGCCGCAGCGAGCGGGAGGGGCATGACGTGCTGAGCAAGGGCTGGCAGAACCGAGCACTGGCTCGGATTGTGGCGATCATTGGGGTGGTGAGTGTGGCGGGCGCGTGCTCGCCGTCGTCAAAGAATGCGGCGAATGTGGAGAAAGAGCGCGTGGGTGTCGGCTACCTCATTCGGCTCGTTCCATTGACGCAAGCGCTGCAGACGCATCGGAGTATGGCGATGGCCTTCGCCGAGGGCGATACCTTGGTAGAATTCGGCCCCATCGAGGAGCGTATCGCCGCGGGGCTCACGACCTTTAGCCGTTTCGATCAACAGCACAGCGAGCTGGAAGGGGTGCGGGAGCGCTGGACGCCGCTGCACAAGCAGATTCGCGATCTGATTGAGTCATGGCGTGAGCGGCCGCGGGAATGCTTTGAGCTGCACACCGAGTTGATCACCGCGGCATTGACGTTTGCGACGTACATCGGGGACGCGTCGACACTGCGCTTGGACACGAACACGGACGTACGTTCACTCGCCGATGCGGCGACCACCGTGATTCCGGAACTCGGTGAGACCATGGGGCAAGCGCGGGATATGGTCGCGACTATGACCGGTATGACTGGGGGGATGGGAGCCGTGGTCCGAGAGGAAGAGAAGACGCTGTTGGAGCGTCAGCTCAAGAGCATCCGCACACAGCTCGATACTATCAAGGCAGACTATGAACAGGTGTACTCCGCCGACGAGAAGATGCGCTCGCAACTCGAGCCGCAGCGGGAGGTGGTGGGCCAGGTCATGGCTCCGGTGCTCGACCGGATCGAGCATCAAGTGATCAGCGTGGAGCACGTGACGATGACGCCGGATGACTGGACGCCCAAGGCCACTGTAGCCGTTGAAGCCATCCAAGCTCTCGAGGACAAATCGCTGGCGGTGTTGCAAGCGCGGCTCAACGCGCACAAGTAGCGTTCGCGAAGTTCGAGGCGGTGGGGGAGTCCCTGTGGACGCCTCCACCGCCTCGAGCCATCTGTTGGTTCACTTGCCCATACGCGTCAGTTGTCCCGCATCGAACAGCGCCGTATCGACTGGGACGCGGCGGTCGAACGGCGACTTCGGAGTCAACTTCGCTCCGGCGAGCGTGGCGCGGTGCATCTTGAAGTTCTCCGCCAACGCCCAGGCTTGTGTCGAAGCCGGAACGGTTTCGTCGTCCGGTCTGGGGCCGGTCGACTGGTTGATGCGCGCGATGACGTGATACGTCAACACGTGCTCACCGGACCAGGCGAACTTCTGGTGATATGACCCGTCCCAGGTCTCGGCGTCGATCCACAACACGACACGGCCGTAGAGGTAGTACTTGTCGCGCGGCCTGCCCTCGATGATCCAGACCGGTCGGCGCGCGAGTCCGGCTTCCGTTGGTGCCCAGGGCAAGCCCTGCCAGCCGTCGGTCTGGTAGCCGTAGTACCCCTGGCGGTTGGTGAGAACCTCCCAGCCGCCACTCGCAACCTGGCGCGGCTTGATCTGATGCGCAGCTGAGTCGGGGTCGACAATGCGAAGCCCTTCGCGCTGCTCGACCACGCGCCATTCGAAGTCCTCCGGCTTGCCATCAAAGAAATAGCCGTCGTCGGCGGAGATGTCCGACCCGAGATAACCGTCCGAGCGATTGGCCGGGCTGACCGCGCGAACGCGGCGCAGCGCCGGAATAAACGCCCACTGCGAGTCGCGTTTGTTGGGGTCGCGGTAGCGCCACCCCAGCGCGGCGGTGCCCTGCAGGTCACTCGGACTCAACGCCAAGGCGAGAGTCTGGGACTGCAGATCCTGCGGGTTGTCGGTGCGGTACTTGGTGGGCTCGCCATCGTAGAACTTGAACCATCCTTCCGCGCCGAGCTCACGCTCAACGCCCTTGCGGTTGAACATGATCAGTTTCGTGTTTGTGTGAGCGCTGCCGCCGTACCAAACGGCGAGGAACTGGTTCCAGACAATCTTAACGCCCGCCTGCGGATCCTTGGGATCGATGTCGGGAAACGGGATGCCGTAGATGTATGCCGGTTGCTGACCGGTGGTGCGGTCGACGATCGTTCCGCGGTCGTTGACGGTCAGCGTCTGTGCATTGTGCTTCGTTGCGTCAACAAAGCTCTGTTCCCAGATCTGGCCTCCCAGTGGATATGACACGACTCGGTTAACGTATTCACCCTGCTCGTAGTGACGCAGGAGTTCATCGGGCAACATACCTTTGGCGAGCTGCGCGGTTGACTTGTCCAGGATGTCGCCGACCTGTAAGCCGCCGCTTGCGCTGCTTCGGGCGCGTGGGGCGGCGGCGGGCGCGACGGGAATGGGAGCGCTGACTGCGGGCTGCGTCGTGGGCGTGGCTGGCGCTGGCTGCGCCGTTGCAGTCGCCGCGGCGGGCGCGGCCGCCGGTGCCGGCTCAACCGGTTCGGCGGCAACCGGCGCCGTGGGCGCCGCGGTCGGCGGAGCGGGTCGTGCAGTCGGGGGTGCAGGCTTAGGCGGCTCCGGTGCGCGTGGAGCCGGCGGCGGTTCACTCGCCGGTGCGGCGGCCGCCACTTGCGCCGCGGGTGCGGGCGCTGCGGGTGCGGGCGCTGCGAGTGCGGGCGCTGCGGGTGCAGGCGCTGCGGGTGCGACCGCTGCAGTGCTAGGGCCGACGAGCACCGCGCTGCGAGCCCAGATCCAGCCCTGCTGACCGTTTGCGGTTTGAACGTGGTAGTAGCCGCCCTGCGGCGCGGGTTCGAGCAGCTTCAGTGGCTCGGACGCTTGCACCAAGCGAACCGGGGCCTGCTGGGTCGATGGACTCGACCGCAGGTTGGTGCTCGACAGCAGCTTGAGCGTCTTCCCGACACCGGCGGAGCCGCCGGTAGCGAGACTGAGGTTGCGAGCCCATGCCCAGCCTTCCTCGCCGCGCGCCGTGCGCACTCTGTAGTAGCCGCTCTCAAATTCGAGCCCGACGAGTTCGACAGTTTCGCCGCGCGCAAGCACGCGTATGGGTGCGCGTGCCATCGACGGCTCCGGGCGCAAATTTGATCCGCGCTCTACAGCGGCGGATTGCGCCAGTGCCGATCCGGTTGAGAGGAGGAGACACAAAGACGCTTGCATGAAGATCGTAGATATCGAGCCCGTTGACTTCATTGAGCTTACCCCTTTCCCTGGTCCGACCATTCACGGCCGTTCCTACGCCGAGTCGGTTCCGACACGGCGCAGCACTCGTCAGAGAGCAAGGCACGCGCCAAGGCTTCGTGCCCTGCCGCATCTGCTCTCAAGGTCCTGCACTTGTGACGAAACGGTCGTTGGCAGTGACAACCACGTGCCTGGGGGTGGAGTTCGTGACGGATGACGCAGGGTAGATGACTGACTGAGCGCCCAAGGCTCCGTGCCATCGGGACTCGAATCGTATGGCGGTGTTGCAAGCGCGACCCAACGCGCCCCAGTAGCGTTCGCGAGATACGACAGGGCTGCGGTTCCCTACATGTCTCGTAGCCGCTCTCAAATCCGAGCCCGACGAATTCGACTTGCTCACCGCGCACACACGTAACGGTATCCGCGTCATCGACGGCTCCGGGCGTAAATGTGATCCGCGTTCGACCGTAGCGGATTGCGCAAAGGCTGACCCCGTTGATAGGATCGCGCACAGAGATGCTTGTATGACAATCGTAGATACCGAGCCCGTTAACTTCATTGAGCTAACCCCTTTCCCAGGTCCATCCGTTCAAGCTCGTGCCTGCGCGGAGTCGGTCCCGACACGGCGCAGCACTCGTCAGACAGCTACGCGCGCTCCAAGGCTTCTTGCCCTGCCGTATCTGCTCTCAATGTGCCGCACTGTGACGAAACAGTCGCTGGTAGTGACAAGCTTGTGCGTTGGGGCAGTCGTGTGGGCGCTTCCAGGCTGGGCTGGAGCGGCGGGTGCGGGCAATCTTGCGGCCTTGGACCAGGAATACGGCTTTCGCGGCGCTCACTTCGGCGATGGTCTGGAAGTCCTGAAGGGAGCCAAGAGTGTCGGGGAACGGGGTGCCTGCGAGAGAGCTTACGTGCGGCCGTCCGACAAATTAGAGTTTGATGGCGTGCGCCTCTCGGGCATCGAGTATTCGCTCCAGAACGGCCGCCTAACGGTGGTTTCGCTACTTGCCGCCCCAGAAGCGTGTCCAAAGCTCTATGCCGCCCTGACGCACGCATACGGTGAGGACACCTCGAAGCAAGCGGCAGCAGTGGTTGCCCAACCATTCTGGACCGCGACTTGGACGGGTGAGCGCGTGCGGATGGATGTCGTCGGGCCCACCGGCTGCACGGTGACGATCACGGCGCCGGAAGAGGCTATTCTGGAAGAACGTCAGTGCCGCGAAGATGACCGACTCGATGCCGGCAAGGGACCGTAAATCATTGCTGTGACGCAGCCCGGGCGCGGGAACGACTTCGGTGGCTGACAACAAGGTCGCCTTCATTACGGGCGCCAGCCGTGGCATCGGGCGCGGCTGCGCGCTCGAACTTGCAAAGCGTGGGTTCGATCTGGTGTTGACGGCTCGCACCGTGAGTGGTCGCGAACGGTACGATCACTCGTCGACGGTGAAGAAGACGGTTACCACGCCGCTACCGGGGAGCTTGGAGCAGACGGCGAGCGAGGTGCGCGGTCTCGGTGTTGAGGCCGCGGTCGTCAAGCTCGACCTTTCCGTGCGTACCGACTGGCCCGCCGCAGTGCAGGCGGCCCGCGATCGCTTCGGCCGCATCGACGTCCTCGTAAATAACGGCCGTTACGTCGGACCCGGGCACATGGACGCCTTCGAAGACACGCCGGTCGAATTGATCGAGCAGATGTTCCTGTGCAACGTGTTCGCGCCGCTTCACCTGATCAAGCTGTGTCTGCCGGCGATGAAGCAGCAAGGTGGCGGCATCGTGATCAACATCACCTCGACGGCGGGCGAGCGTGAGACGCCGGCCGCGATCGGCGCGGGTGGCTGGGGCCTTGGCTATTCGGTCACGAAGGCCGCGTTCAATCGCATGGTGCCAGGGCTGGCAAAGGAGCTGCGGAAGGAAAACATCGCGGTGATCGGTCTCATGCCGGGCTTGGTCGCCACTGAGCGGATGACGATCGACTTGGCGGAACACGGCTTCGATGCCTCGAAGGCGCTGCCGGTCGACAACCCTGGTCGCGTCTGCGCGATGCTCGCCACCGCGACCGATCCGATGTTCTTCTCCGGCAAGGACATCTACGGCCCGACGTTCTACGCCGAGCATGCGCTAACGAGCTTCTGAGGCGGATACGATGGCGAAGCGCGATTGACAATCGCCCGCCGCGACGGATACGAACAAGCGTTAGTTTCGTCGGGATGGGGGGAGCCGATGCCGCAGAACGTTCCGGAGTTTCAATTCAGCGACGATGCGCTGAAGCTGCGCCAATGCGTGTACGAGCATTGGTGCGCACGTGGTCACGGGCCGAATCTGCGCAGCGCGCACGAGGCCACGGGGTTGTCACGTGCGCAGATCCTCGAAGCCTACAAGCAACTCGATCTCGGCATCATGTGCATCGTCGACCAGGAGACGCAAAACTTCAATCTGCTGAAGGCGCCACCGTTCTCCAGCTATCCGAGCCAGGCGCAGATCTTCCTCGACGGCAAGTTTCACTGCTATGCCGGCTGCGCCATGGAATCGCTGGCCATGTGCATGATGCCGCCGTTCGCCGGCAAGGAACTTCGCGTCGAAGGCTATTGCGCCTGTTGCCTGGAAACGGTCACCGCGATCACCAAGGACGGCGAAACGCTTTCGCACACACCCACCACGCTGCTGATCCACGTGAGCTTGAGCCCGCGCGACTGGAACAAGACCAACATCGTACCGATGTGCGACGCGATGAACTTTGTGCTGAACCGTGATCACGCCATCGCGTACGAGAAGCAGATCGGCCGTCGCGGCGTGCTCTTCACCATGGCACAGGCGCGCAAGTTCATCACCGGCACCGGCAAGGCGCGCATGTGGCAGTACGACCGCAT
>JBGOUW010000224.1:0-7876 GCA_041477755.1 Binatia bacterium | reverse complement strand
CGACCGTGGACCAGTGGATCGTTTCCCAGCCGTGGTGCTGAAGAACCGCTACCCAGTCAGGGGAGAGGTTCATGTCAACGACCAACTTCACGGGACCAGCAGCGGAACCTCAATCTCTTGCGCACGCCACGCGGCGTACGACAACGCCTCGCGAATGTCCTCGGGCTCGAGGTACGGGTAGAGACGTAAGATCTCCGCTTCGGGGTGACCGCTCGCGATCAGGCCAACGATGGTTCCGACCGTCACGCGCAGTCCGCGGATGCACGGCTTCCCGCCCATCACGGCAGAGTCGGTGGTGATGCGGCTCAGTCCGATCATGCTCTCACCTCCCACCCCACTCTCATACCACGGGCTTCGCCTGGTGCCCAGGTTCGAATTGGCCAAACATCCGGCGGGATCGCCAACGGCGCGTTCCGTCGGCTCGCGCTGGCGTGGTATGGTGCGTCCGATTCAGGAGGCTGATTGTGGCGTACCAACATCTCATCGCGGATTGTAGCGGCCCGATCGCGACCGTCACGTTGAACCGGCCGGAGCGGCGCAACGCGCTGTCGCTGGGGCTGATGACCGAACTGATCGACTGCCTCACCGGCATCGGCCGTTCGCATGACGTGCGGGCGGTGATTCTCGCCGGCAACGGTCCGGCGTTCTGCGCTGGACACGACTTGAGCGAGATGATCGATCGCGACATCAATGCCTATCGTCAGCTCTTCGATGTGTGCGCGCAGCTGATGCAAACCGTGCAAGCGATCCCGCAGCCGGTGATCGCGCGCGTACACGGGATCGCGACCGCAGCGGGCTGCCAATTGGTTGCGACTTGCGACCTCGCGATTGCCGCCGATACGGCCCGGTTTGCGACGCCCGGTGTGAAAATCGGGCTCTTCTGCACCACGCCGATGGTTGCCTTGTCGCGCGCCGTCGGCCGCAAGCGCGCGATGGAGATGCTGCTCACCGGCGAGATGATCGATGCGCCGACAGCAGCCGAGTGGGGGCTGATCAATCGCGTCGTGCCGGCCGCCACGCTCGATAGCGAAACGCGCGCCTTGGCCGAGAAGATCGCGGCCGCTAGTTCGCTGACCGTGGCGATCGGCAAGCAAGCGTTCTACGCCCAGATCGATCTCGATCAGCCGAAGGCCTACGCTTACGCGAAAGAGGTCATGAGCATGAACGCCCTAGCCGCCGACGCGCAGGAAGGCATGAGCGCGTTCGTCGAGAAGCGCACGCCGTGTTGGGTGGGACGGTAGGTTCGATTGCGGATTTGGGATTGCGGAATGCGGAATATGAAATTTCAGCATTGCCCCGGCGCGGCAACTGTCCTAGGTAACCTCGATGAGAAAAAAGCAATCTTCACCGCGGAGAACGCCGAGGGCGCAGAGCCGTGCGGGAGTAAGAATTCCCCCTCTATTGCAATTCTCATTGCGGATGAGCTTTGGATCGTTGAGGCGGTGACGCGATGGGTCGAGTTTCTCTGCGGTCTCGGCGGTGAGTTCGTTCTGCCACATCAGGGTTAACCGCGCACCGTGAGCACGCGCAGCCATACCGTCACGCCCGAAGCTACCGAGATGACGCCGTACCTGTGGGCGTTGCTCGGCATGCTGGTGTCGGCGACCGTCTTTGACGCCTTCAACATTTCGATTCTCTCCACCGTCGCCCCGATCATTCAGGAGACCAACGGGTTGAGCAACACGCAGTGGGGACTGGTCAACATGGTGATCCGCATCGGGGCGGTGTCATCGTTCTTCGTCCTCTCGCTCGCGGATCGCTACGGCCGCCGCCCGATGATCACGATCAGTGTGCTGGGCTACGCGGTGTTCACCGGCCTCACCGGGTTCTCGCGCTCGATTGAAGTGTTCACGTTCTACCAGTTCTGTGCGCGCATCTTTCTCGCGGCGGAATTTGCGCTGGCGCTGATCATCATCGGCGAAGAGTATCCGACGCGCTGGCGCAGCGTCGGCATCTCGATGCTGGCGGGCGTCGGCGCGCTCGGCACCATCGCCGCCTTCGTGACCGCGCGCTACGTGCTGGCGAGCTACGACTGGCGCACGATGTATTGGATTGGCCTGGCGCCGATCACATTGGTGCTGTTGGTACGCTTGGGCATGCGCGAGACGCGGCGGTTCGCGCACGTGCAGCAGCGCGACGGGGCGATGTCGTTCCGCCAGCACCTCGCCAACATGCGCGTGCCGTTTCAACCGCGCTACCGCTTTCGCTCGCTGTTGGTCACGTTGATCTGGAACTGCAACCACTTCGTCACCGCGCCAGCCGTGACCTTCTGGACCATTCACGCCGCGCGCGATTTGCACTACACGCCGCAGCAGTACACCGTCGTGGTGGCGGCGGGCTATCTATTCGGCTTCCTGACCGGAGCGCCGGCGGCCGGACTGCTGATGAATCGCTTTGGCCGCAAGCGAACCTGCGCCTTCTATTACATCGGCGCGGCGGTGGTGATCTTTGGTCTGTTCGCGACGACCAGCACCTCGGTGGCGATACAGACCGCGCTGATGTCGGTGAACATTTTTTTCTTCCTCGGCGCCGGCGCGTCCACCAACACCTTCGCCACGGAACTGTTCCCGACCGAGATCCGCGCCACCGGCTACAGCTGGACCACCAATCTGTTCGGCCGCTTCTCGGAGATCCTCACGCCATTTGCTATTGGCATTTTGGCCGATCGCATCGGCATCCCGTACGCCGTGGGCATCATGGCGATCGGGCCGATCATCGGCGGACTGATCATCCTGCGCTACGCGCCCGAAACCAACAACAAGACGCTGGAGGAAATCAGCGCCGAGTTGGACGGCGCGGCGCTGGACGGCCGGACGCCGACGGTGCGGCGCGCCGCGGCCCACTGACCGAGCGGCGCCGCTTTACGATTTTACCAACGTAGACGTAGTCGAGATCGAGGGACGTCAGGGGTGTGTCGTCACGACGCACCGTGACGCGCTCGATCTGCGCCACAAACAACGAGTGATCGCCGGCCGCGTATTGCGCGACGACCCGACATTCGAGCGTGGCGGTGGCGGCTGCGAGCAGCGGCAACCCCTTCTCACTGAGCGTGTGCGCGATGTGACCCAGGTTGTCAGGCCGGTGCGCGGCGGCGGAGTAGAAGTAGTCCTCCAAGTCGCGCCCGCGTTCGCCCACGACGTTGAGTGCGAACGCTCCCGTGCGTTCGATCAGGCTGTGTGTGGCGTGGCGCTGATCTACAGCGGCCATCAGCAGCGGTGGGTCGCCCGACACTTGGGTTACCCACGACGCCGACATGCCGTGGCGTTGCCCGCCGTCGTCCGCAACGGTCAGCACGTAGATGCCGGTGGTGAGCAGGGCTAGCGCGTCAGCGAGGTCTGAGTCCATTGCAACGGAATCGCGGGCGCGACGATAGCGCTCGGCGTCGGTCCGCAGCAAGGTGAAGTGTCAGAATTGTCAGGAGGGTGGACAGGGCCGGAGTTACCCGGACCCTGTCCATTCGGCGGGAGCTTGAAACCGCGGTTACGCGGCGAGGGCGGCGGCGATGTGCTTGTCGGCGAAGTTGCCGGTGAGCACAACACGCTGCGTCTTCAACATGTGGGCGATGATCGCGACGACTTCCTCGTCTGTACCCGCGCAATCTTGAACCGTTTGCACCAGCTCCAGCATCGTGGAGCGACGTGTCTGTTTTTTCATGACGGATCTCCTCGCACCCCTTCGATGCCGCGGCTGTACGTAAGTTACGCGAACTCCACCGCCGTGCGGAACGGCAGCGGGATCTTGCAGCAGATCATGCCGATGATCCGCCCGTTCCGTCTCACCGAGTACGCTCGCCAGCTAGGTAACCATGTCAGCTTGATCATTTGCTCGCTCTCTTCTGCTCACGGTACTGAGCAGGTGCCGTGCCAGGCCCGGGAGTCGCCCACACAAACAGAGGCGCTCTGCATCTTCAGACGTGAGTGCCGCAATGCGCAGCAGCCAGAGTGTTACAACATGCGGCAGAAGTGTCGCTGTGGCGAGAAATGGCCGGCAAATGGCGCGGCACCTGCCACGCGGCCCCGCTGGCGCTGCGCGAAGGTGCCTGCGCCGCCTCCCTTGTCAGCCCCGACTATCCCCTGCATTCGGTATCCCGGATTCGACGATTTCAGCGCGCCGTTCGCTTGGGTGCGCTGTTCTGACGGACGATTGGGATTGGCCGCGTCGCGTGCCGCCCGAAGACGCCTCAAGCACTGACGCTTCCTCAGGCAAGTTGCCACCACCACGGTCACTCTGGTAGGGTCCGCCGTGCGTTCGCGAGGGTGACGGATCTGGAGTCGAGCGTGGCTCGACTCGCCGATTTTGAAAGGAGACCTCTCATGGCAGGCGGAAAAACATTCAAGCGCGATCAGAAACGCCGCAAGGAGATGGCCCGCAAGCTGAAGCAAGAAGAGAAGCTGCGCAAAAAAACCGAGCGCCGCGAGAACAAGACGGGAGGCGAGGACGACGTCGAGAACATGGAGCCGTTGACCGCGCCGATCCACACCATCGATAGCTGATCATCTGCTGCGGCGGAGTGTCGAGCCGCGCCATCGAGTATCAACTGAGCCCAGTCGACCGGTCTACTCACTCAATTTGGTGAGGTGCTCGGGGCTGAACCACTCATCCGCAAAATCCCGCACGAACGTCTCGCGGGTGTAACGCCCGGTGGGCGTGCCGCGATTTTCGCGTTCGTTGATCCCGGTCATCAGGAACGCCGTCGGGGCTGCGAACTGGCCGTCCGGCGTGCGCCCCCAGCCGGTGCCGCAGAAATTGGTTTGGAACTGGTCGCCGCCCTTCGAGTACCCGATCTTGTAGTACGCGTGGTAGAGTTCGCGGTCGATGTACAGGATGACCCTGCCAAGGTCGTAGTACGGATCGCGCGGCTTGCCCTCCACGACCCACACCGGCCGCTGCACAAACACATTTCCAAGCGTCAGCCACGGCGCGCCGGTCGCACCCGGCACTTCGTAGACCGCGCGGTTGTACGGCACCTCCATCACCCAACGCTGGCCCTTCTCGCGCTTGAGCGGGCGCGCGTACGGCGAGTCGGTGCCGAGCGGCCCGATCACTTCACCGCTGCCCACCAGCTTCCACTCGAAGTATTCGACCTTGCCGTCGTAGCAATCGGCGTCGTCGCCGTAGACTTCGAAGCCGGGGATGCGTTCACCGCGCGTCGACGTGCGCACACGCCGTACGCGGCGGATCGACGGGAGGTACGCCCATACTTGGTCCCACGTCGTCCAGTCGTTGAGCCGCCAGGTCAGCACGCCGACACCTGCCACGTCCTTTGGTTCGATGGCAGCCGCGAGTTGGCGCGACTCGGTGTTGTCGGGCAGCGTCTTCGGGGGAGCGCTGGTCGTCCCGAGGTAGAATTTGTACGAGAGAAAAATCTGGACCGAGCGCAAGACCTGGCTGTCGGCGGTGACGTCGGCGAGCGAGAAGTAGTGGATCGCGCCGTCGCCCTGCAGCTGGCGCAGCCGATAGTTGTGCAGGATCTTGGCCCCGGCGAGCGGATCGCTGGCGTCGATCGATGGGAACGGCAAGCCGTACAGCGCCGTTGGCCGTGCCCCGCCACCAGTCTCTTTTAGCCCGCCGGTGGCCGCGTCGATACCATACTTGCCAGCGTTGTTTTCACTCGCCTTCCAGAAGCGGTCGGTATAGTTGGCGCGGAACTTCTTCGCATCGACCGGGACGACTTTGAAGTAGTACTCGCCTCCCTTGAGCCGGCGGTAGATCGGCTCGGGCAACAAATCCTTGTACTGCTCGGCGTTGTCCTTGGTCAGCATCCAGGCCCCGGCCGAGTCCGCCGCCGGCGCCGCGGAGCCGATCAACATGGCGACCAGCAGCGTCGCGATCATCCCATCGATGGTGCGCATGCCTTGCCTGTCTGCTGACGACACGACTATAGTTTCCGCGCTCGCAAGCCAAGAGGAGATCCCATGCGCGTTCGTCTGGTCGCTCGTTTCATGCCGCTGGTCCCGGTGCTCCTGGTTGGACTCAGTGGCTGTGTGTTTGTTTCCGCCAACCTCAATCCCTTCGGCGGGAACATCGAACCTCTTGCCGAGCGCAAAGTGGCCGGTGAGGGCAAGGACAAGGTGCTGTTGGTGGACATCGCCCGCACGATCACCGCCGACGAGCAGCCGGGGTCGTTCGGTTTCAAGCGTCAGGAGAGCACGGTGGCGCGGCTCGAATCCGAGCTCCAGCAAGCCGGTGAAGACGAGCGCGTCAAAGCCATCGTGTTGCGCATCAACAGCCCCGGCGGCACGGTGACCGCCAGCGACGTGATCTACCATCGCTTGATGGCCTTCAAGGCCGAACACCACGTGCCGGTAATCGCCCACTTCGGGGATATGGCGACCTCGGGCGCATACTACGTTGCGCTCGCGGCGGATGAAATCGTCGCCAGCCCGACGAGCGTGACCGGCAGCATCGGGGTGATTCTGTTCGGGCTCAACGTCAAGGGTCTCATGAGCAAGATCGGCGTAACGGATCAGACGATCAAGTCGGGCGTGCACAAGGACATCGGCTCGCCCCTGCGCAAGATGACGCCGGAGGAAGAGGAGATCATGCAGCGCGTGCTCGACGATATGCGCAACCGCTTCGTCGGGCTCGTGCGCGAACGGCGGCCGCAGTTCGATGGCGCCGCCTCGTACATCGATGGCCGCATCCTCACCGCGTCGCAGGCGCTCGACGGTAAGCTGGTCGATCGGATCGGCTACCTCGACGACGCGATTGCGACGGCGCGTCGACGCGCGCAGCTCGATCAGGCGAGCGTCGTGATGTACCGCCGACCGGGCGAATTCGCCGAGAGCATCTACTCGAAGCCAGCGGTCGGCAGCGGCGCGACGCAAGTGAACCTCAACCTGCTCAACATTGATTTGGGCGGGCTGCTGCCGGGTGGGCCGCGTTTCATGTATCTCTGGCAGCCGGATGCCGAGTAGCGGGTGAGTCGCGGCACGATCGCACTGCGGCCGGCGCGCACCACTCGCGTGCTCACCGTCGCGTGGCTGCTGCTGCTCGCCAGCAGCGCCTTCTACTTTCTCTCCAACAACGAAGCCGACAACGATCTGTGGGGCCACGTGTACTTCGGCCGCGCGATCGTGCAGGCCGGCGACGTGGTCCGTCACGACCCCTATACGTACACCGCGCCGCACGCGCCGTGGATGAATCACGAGTGGCTAAGCCAAGTCCTTCTCTACGCGGCATATGCGCGCGCTGGCGGAGCGGGCCTGTGGGCCTTGAAGTTCGCCGTTGCCCTGGCAACTGCGGCGCTGCTCTTGATGCGCGTGCGAACGATTGCCGTCCGCGGCGCCGCCTCGCCATGGGTGTGGGGGCCGGTCGGACTGTTGGCCCTCGCCGTCTTGTCACGCGGCGGCGCGATCCGTCCGCAGATGTTCAGTTACCTCGGATTCGCCGCGGTGCTGGCATGGTGCGATCGTGAACCCGCCCGCGGCGGATGGTGGCTGCCACTCGCGTTTGTTGTCTGGGCCAATCTCCACGGTGGCTTCGTGCTGGGTCTGGGCGTGTTGGCGCTGTACTCAGCCGTTGCGATCGTGGCCGGCCCGACAGCGCAACGCGGCCGAGCGCTGGTGCTGCTGATGCTCAGTCTCTCTGCGACGTTGGTGAACCCATACGGCTGGCGCCTGCTGACATACATCGCCAGCGAGCTGACGGTCGAGCATCCCATCGCCGAGTGGCAAGCGGCGGCGGTCGGTGACGTGTCGCAGCAGACGTTCTTCACGCTGCTTGCGCTGTTCATCGTCACGCTGCCGTTCGCCCGCCGGCGCGAACAATCATGGCCAACGGTGCTCGCGATCGCCACCGCCGTGATGGCGTTGCAGCACCAGCGCCATACGCCGGTGTTTGCGATTGCCGCGGCGGCGCCCACCGCCGCGCAGCT
>JBGOUW010000167.1:0-9278 GCA_041477755.1 Binatia bacterium | reverse complement strand
GTCGAGTGGGATCCCCATCGCAACCGGCGCGACAGCGCGCTCTACATTCGCCGCTGCATGGAAGAGCACGACGGCTTGCGCACGTTTGCGGTCGAACTGTGCGACATCGGGCGCGTCATCGGCGCCATCGACTTGCGCCTGGTCAGCCGTATATGGCGCGTCGGTGAGATTGGCTACACCATCGCGCGCCCCTACTGGGGTCAGGGCTTGAATGTCGAAGCCAGTCGTCTGGCCATCAACTATGGCTTCCTGGTGCTCGCGATGCGCCGCATTCAGGCGATCTGCGACGTAGCCAATCGGCGCTCGTACCGCACGATGGAAAAGCTCGGCATGATTCGTGACATGATTCTGTATCGCGCGCGCTTCGAGCATGGGCGTCCAATCGATCGCTATCGCTATTCGATCCGGCGTCGCGAATGGGAGCGGCATTCGCTCTATTGGTCGACCGGCAACGGCGCGGCGGCGGAGTCGATCCCTCAGGGTTGAGCCCGCCCGGTCCGCTTCGCACCTTCCTTACAGACCCCTCGCACCGGACAGCGCGCGCACTCGGGCTGGCGCGCGCGGCAAATCGTGGCGCCGAGGTCCATGATCGCCTGATTGAAATCCGCAGCCCTGCCGGCCGGCGTGACCGCTTCGGCCACCATCCACAAGCGCCGCTGTAGCCGACTTTTCGAGCCGCGGGTCGCAACGCCAAAGACGCGGGCAAGGACGCGAGCGGCGTTGGTGTCGAGAATCGCCGCATCCTTTCCATAGGCGATGCTGAGCACGGCGCCAGCCGTGTAGCGCCCGATGCCGGGGAGCTGGCGGATGGCGTCGGCATCGTCGGGCAGACGGCCGCCGTGCTGTCGTACCACTTGCTGCGCGGTGCGGTGCAAGTTGCGCGCGCGGGCATAGTAGCCGAGGCCATCCCAGGCTTCGCGCACTTCGCCGGCGCCGGCACCGGCGAGTTCCTCGAAGTTCGGGTAGCGGCGCAGGAAGCGATGATAGAAGTCGCGCACACGATCCACCTGCGTCTGCTGCAACATGATCTCGGAAACCAGGATACGATACGGGTCGCGCGTGCGGCGCCATGGCAGATCGCGTCCCGCGCGTTGGTACCAGCGCACCAAGCGGCGCTGAAACACCGCCACTTGGGAGGTGGGCAACCGAACAGAGCGCAGCGGCGAGCGCGACGCAGCCATGGCGTGTCCTGCTACAAGGAAGTGCGCTGACAGGGAAGACCACACGTTGCGGTGCGCCATGCGAGGGTTTTCCTCACGGCACGCCGGTGCTAGAAGCCGCCCCACATGACGCAAGCGGGAAGGAGCTTGTGGCGCACGCTGCTGGACAGCGAAGGCGACGAGTCGGCGACGGCCGACGACGCTACCAATGCCGGGTATCGGTCGGCGCGCATCCGCTCGATTGCCGACCGTGTACCGCTGATGTCGCTGCTGTTCGTGTTCTTCATCGGCAGCGCCAGCCTGATCGAAGCCTGGTTTTTTGGCGGGCGCCGCCACGCACTCTTGCTGGTGCTTCCTGTCGAACTCGTAGTGTGCACCCTACAGGTCGTGAGTGCACGCCACCGCCCAGGCGCGGTCTGGCCGATCACCATCGCCGCCACCGCCGCGTTGATGAGCTGCATTGGCTGGTACTTCATACTCACTCACGGCAGCACCGAGATGCATGCGATCGGTCTGATCCTGTTTCTCGCCGGCACCGCGGTGGTCTACCCGTGGGGCGCTCCCGGACAGTCGTGCGCCAGTGTGGCGGCGGTCGTGACCTTCATCCTCGCACTGGTGAGCAGCACCGTTCCGTCTCTTCCGGTGGTCTACGGACTCTTCTCGCTGGCAACCGCGGCACTGCTGACCACGCTGGGGGCGCACTTGCTCGATCAGCATCGCTGGCTCGCCTTTCGTCACGACGCCGAGTTGCGTCACGCTCGCTAATGAGCTGCAACGGCAGGAGGTGGAGTTTTCCACCGCGCTGCTCAATCTCACGCAAGCATTGAACGCGGCGCTGCACGATCCGCGGGCCACCGCCGAGCAGCTCACCACCCAGTTCCATCAGGCGCTCGGCGTTGATTTCGCCGGCACGTATTTGCTCGATGAGACGCGCAATGTATTCCGCCTGATTGCCCTCAGCGGCGGCGGCCAACCCGACGATTTGATCGACGAGATCCGCGCCGTCGAGCTCGTGCGCGGCGCGTTTCCACTGCATGCGGTATTGGAACGTGAGGGCGTGGTTGAGATCACCGACCGCGACACCCAGGATCTCGTTCCCCGTGCCCTGTTGGAGCGGTGGCGCATTCGCTCGATCATGTTCGCCACCATCGCCAGTGGGCGGCACTTGATCGGCGCCATTGTGGGAGGCTACAGCGAACGGCGCGGGCCGTTCAGTGCGACGCAACACCGCTTGTTGCGCGGCTTCGCCCAGCACGCGGCGGCCGCGCTGGAGAACGCCCGCCTGATGGAAGCCGCGCGCGAGGCAAACCAGATGAAGTCCGAGTTCGTCGCCACCGTGTCACACGAGCTGCGCACTCCGCTCAACGTCGTTCTCGGCTACGCCGACCTGCTGATCGACCGGACGCTCGGCGACCTCAACGCCGAGCAGCACGACGCGCTGACGCGGCTGCGCGCGCGCTCGCTCCACCTGCTCGATCTGATTCAGGACATCCTCGACATCAATCGTCTGGAAAGCGGGCGCGTGCCGCTGACGATCGAAGACTTTACCATCGGCGAAGTACTCCGCAGCGTGCAAAACGCCGTCCCCGCCGCCTGGCGGCTCAGCGGCGTCGCACTCGATTTCGACAGTACGCATGACCACATTGTCCTTCGTAGCGACCGCGCCAAAGTCGAGATGATCGTGCGCAACCTGGTCCACAACGCGTTGAAGTACACCGAGCGTGGTTGCGTCAGCATCGCCGTCACCTCGCGGCCGGCGACGCGCGCGCTCGAGCTCGTCGTGCGCGATACCGGGCCCGGCATCCCGGAAAACGAACTGCCGCGCATTTTCGAAATGTTTCACCAGATCAACGGCCAGGCACGGCCGCTGCAGAGCGGTGGCGTCGGCCTCGGCCTCTACATTGTGCGGCGACTGATCGAGGCGCTCGGCGGCACGGTCACGGTCCACAGCGAGATCGGCCGTGGCTCGGAGTTCGTCGTCTCGCTGCCGCTCGAGCCGACGCCGGGCGTCACTCTCCGTGAAGCGGGCGAGTAACTACGACACTGCCCGCACCCGCAGGGCTAGGGGTTCGATGCGCACCGGCACACCCGTCATGTGGGTCATGTTGCCGAGCGGTTCGTAGCTGCCCGGTCCGCTGCGCAACAGCCGGTTCGGATTCACGCCTGGCCGTTCCTGCGCAAGGCGCATACCGCTGGCGCCGGCGTGTCCCCAGCCGTGCGTCACCGCCACCACGCCGGGCATGAGATCGGGATCGCAGCGCACCGGCAGCTCGATCGCATCAACATCGGTAACGACACGCACGATCTCGCCGTCGCGAAATCCCAGCCGCGCTACGTCATCGGGGTACATGAACACCCAGTTTCGCGCGCGCTCGCCGTGCTTCATCTTCTCCACGTTATGGAACCACGAGTTGTGCATGAAGCGGTCGCGCTTGGTGATCATCCGCAACTGCTCGCGCGACTCCGACGCCAACTCGGCGAACTGCTGCGCGGCGGTGCGGAGCGCGGCGGCGAACAACGGTGGGCAGCAATCCACACGCTGATCTGGAGTTTGGATGATCGCGTCGAAGAACTTCCCCGGCTCGTGCACTGGCAACACGACACCGCCGGGTGTGGCTTTGAGCTGATCGAGCGTGAGATCGCGTTTCTCCAACATGCGCTCGATGCGCGCAAAGACGTGCGGTTCGTCCCCTTCGTCGAGCGGACCTTTGAAGCCCATCTCTCGGCACAGGCGTGCGAAGATCCACCACTCTTCGCGCCGCTCGCCCGCCGGCGGCACGACGCGATCGGTGTATTGCACGTGCGGCCGGTGCTGCAAACCAAGGCCCGCGTAGGTCACGTCGGCGCGTTCGAACTGATCGGTGGCGGGCAACACATAGTGCGCGAGTTCGGCGGTGGCGTTGCGATAGATGTCGACGCACACCAGCAGTTCGAGCGATTCAAGCGCCGCGTGCAGGCGCCGCTCATTCGGCATCGACAGCACCGGATTGCCCGCAACCACGAATAGCGCGCGCACCTGACCCGGTCCGGGCGTGAGCATCTCCTCGGCGAGCAGCGTGCCCGGCAGCGAACCGCGCACGTGACGGATGCGGCCGAAGCGGCTGTCGATGAACGCCCGTGCAGGGTCGGCGCGGCCGGCACGCGGGGCGCTCGGATAGTAGCCGATCGATTCGAGGTTGCCGCCGCGGCGATCGAGGTTGCCGGTGACAAACGACAACATCTGCACCAGCCAGTAACAGAGAGTGCCCTGGCGCCCCATGTTGACGCCGGTCGACATCGTCACCGATGCCCCGGCGGCGGCTTTCCAGTCGCGCGCAGTTTCTCGGATCGTTTCCGCCGAGACGCCGATGACCCGCGCAACCTGTTCGGATGAATACTGCGCGATGAACGCGCGCAGCCCCTCGATGTGTTGGCCGTGCGCCGCAATCACCGCCTCGTCGAACCCACCGATGCGGTCGAGCTCATGGAGCAGCGCGGCCAGGAAGTACACGTCGGTATCGGGCTTGATTTGAATCAGCTCGCCGACGCCCGACTTCACCGATTCGATGCGACGCGGATTGACGAAGCGGATCTTGCAACCACGCGCTTGCGCCGCGCGGAGGACGTTCATCGGATCGGCGATCGCGATGAAGCTCATGTGCGAGACCGCCGGGTTCGAGCCCAAGATGAGCAAGTAGTTGGTGTGATCGAAGTCGGGCAGCGGATGGATCGTGCTGGAGCCGTAGACGAATTCGCTGCCGGCGAATTTATTGGAGCAGTCCTGCGTGCCGGCGCTGTAGATCTGACGGGTGCCGAGGCCGCCAAAGAACGCGCCGATGCCATCGCCTGCGAGCGCGTTGAACGCGGTCGGGTTGCCGATATACGCAGCCGTCGCCGACTCACCGCGCGCGGTGCGAAGGGCACGCAGCTTGTCGGCGATCTCGCGCATCGCCTGATCCCACGAGATAGGTTCGAAGCCGCTGGCGGTGCGTTTCAACGGATACGACAACCGATCCGGATCGTGATGAATGTCGAATGTGGCGATGCCCTTATTGCACGCCCAGCCGTGCGAGATCGGATGCTCGCGATCGGGCTTGACGGCAATCAAGCGATCGTTCTCAACCGTCGCGACCAATCCACATGCTGGTTCACACACGCGGCAGAAGGTTCGGATGTCAGCCATTGGCAACTCTCCCAGTCCATTTGGAACATCGCATCATCTGAAGCATCGCATGGTGCCAGATCCTGCGGCAAACCGCTTCAACGACTCATTCGCTTGGTCCGAAGACTGTCGTGTCAAGGCAAGGTGTAAGCGATCACGAAGTCGCCGAGCTTCGAGCCCAAGCCAACATGGCCGCCGGGCGCGATCACCAAGTACTGCTTGCCATCCGGGTGCAACTTGTAGGTCACTGGACCGGCATGCAGGCCGGCCGGCAAATCGAAACGCGCCAGCACCGCACCGGTTTGCGCGTCGTGGGCACGCAAACGGAGTTCGCGCGTGCCGGCGTGGAACACCAGGCCGCCGGCGGTGACCAACACCGGGCCGTAGCCGAACAAGCCTTGCACACCTTTGTCCTCGCCGCTCGGCACCTTCCACTCCAGCGAGCCGCGGTCCAGGTCGAGCGCGGCCAGATACCCCCAGGGCGGCTTGTTGCAGGGCACCCCGTCGACCGCAAATGTGCGTCGCCCGCGAATCGGATCGGTCCAGTACCGCAAGCCCGTGCCGCGTCCAGTGAATGCCCACCACAGTCCCTCTAGTGTGTGCAGCGGGCGGGTCGTGTCGGGCGCGGTCACGTTCGCCGCCGGCAATTCTTTGAGACGGAGAACATGGGCGAGGTTGCCGACCGGTACGTAGAGCCGATGCGAGGCGGGATCAAAGCCGGCACCCGACCAGTTCACTCCGCCACCAGTCATCGGATAGAGCAGCGTACCCTGCAGGCTCGGCGGCGTGAACACGCCTTCGTTGCGAAAGCTGCGCAGCTCGGCCCGGCAGCGCTCGAGGCGTTTTGGATCGACATCCCAGAGATCACGCTCGTCGAGTTTCGGCGGCAGCAGAGGCGGCGGCTGGACCGGGAACGGCTGAGTCGGCCACGCCTGCTCACCCGGTAAGTCGGATGGTGGCACCGCGCGCTCCTCGATCGGAAACAGTGGCGCGCCGGTGTCGCGATCGAGCACGAAAACAAAGCCCGTCTTGGTCGCCTGCACGACCGCGTCGAGGTCGCGTCCGTCGCGCGTAATCCGCACCAACACCGGCGGCGCAGCGAGATCGTAGTCCCAGAGGTCGTGGTGAACGGTCTGGAAGTGCCACACGCGCTCGCCGGTGGCAGCGCGCAGCGCGACGACCGAGTCCGAGAACAGATTGGCGCCGGGGCGGTCGGCGCCGTCGAAGTCCGGGCTTGGCGTGCTCACCGGCAGGAAGACGAGACCGCGAGCGAGATCGGCGGTGATCGTCGACCACACATTCGCCGCGCCGGAGTTGCGCCCGCTAGCGTGCTCCCAGGTATCGCCGCCGAACGCTCCCGGGTGCGGGATGGTGTAGAACGTCCAGACTAGGCGGCCGCTGCGCGCGTCGAAGGCGCGCACGTCGCCGGGCGGCGCAACGCGGCGCAGCGTGTCGGCGATCGACGAACCGACGATCACGACGTCGCCAACGACCGTTGGTGGCGAGGTGATGTTGTACTCCCAGGCGTCGACGACGGGCGTGAGACCGGCGAGCAGATCAACCGTACCGTTTGCGCCGAAGTCCGCGCACGGGCGGCCACTCGCCGCATCGAGCGCGATCAGCCGCGCGTCCAGCGTGGCGAGGAAGACGCGGCGCGCGCACGGCGTGTCGGTCGCTGCATCGCTCCAGTAGGCGGCACCACGATTGATGAGCATGTTGGCGAAGCGTCGTGCCCGGTCGATCTTCGGATCGAACGTCCACAACTCGCGGCCACTCTCAGGGTCGAGGGCGATCACGCGGTTGTATGGCGTGGTGAAGATGAGCCGGCCGTCAACGACGAGCGGCGTCGACTCGAACGCCGTGCCCTTGTTGGGGGCGTCGGGCAGCCAGCCGCCATCGTAGACGTCGCCGTGGCGGTAGGTCCAGGCGACGCGCAGCGATGCCACGTTGGTCCGATTGATGTCAGCGAGCGGCGAGTAGCGCCCCCCACCGGGCGCACCCTCCGTCCAGCGCCACTCGACCGGGACGAAGTCCGCGGCGGGCGCCGGGCGCGACGCCGCCAGTACGATCACGGTCACGATGACGGTTGGGATGAGGGCCCTGACGCCGCGGATCTGTCGGGTTGTCATGATGACATGCGCGCACCCAACCGCCTTCTTCTCGCCGCCGCGCCTCGCGCCTCTCAGATGAAGTTGGCGATGCTCGCAAGCTGCTCTATCCACTCGTCGGGTAGCAGCGCCACCTCGCCGCCGAACTGCTTCACGTACAGCACGATCTTGGCGGTCTCTTCCAGCATCATCGCCCGAGTCGAGGCGTCGCGCAGCGTTTTGCCGACCGTCATCAACCCATGATTCTGGAGAATCGCGCCGCGGCTTTGCTTGAGTGCTTCGGCAACCGCGTCGGCCAACTCGCGCGAGCCCGGCATGAACCACGGCACGGTCACCGTATCGCGCAGAAACACCGCATCGGTGTTGATCGGCGGGAACTTCTGATTGCAGATCCCGAACGCGGTCGCGATCGGCGCGTGCGTGTGGACGGCGCCGGTTGACTCCGGGCGCACGCGGTAACACTCGCCGTGCATTTGATACTCGACCGATGGCGGTCGTACGCCTTCGAGCACGGTGCCGTCTGCTTTGACGCGCACAAGATCCGCTTCGGTCAGCCCGCCCTTGTACATGCGGCTCGGCGTGATCCAGTACGACTCATCGTCGCTCGATCGCGCGCTGATGTTGCCACCGGTGGCGGTGAGCAATCCCATCGCGAACAGTTCGTTGGTGATATGAATGATTTGCTCTTTGGCTTCTGCGTCGGTGAGCATACGCCGAGTTCCTCCCCGCGCCTCCTCTTGGAGGCTCCACGTTGTGTAGCCGAAAGCAGCGCCCTTGCGCCAGCCACACCCCAGGTTGAACTGACGTCGATCAGCCCGTATGAGTGGCGGCCCATGTCGGAAGCAATCCAAGTCAGCCACCCGATCGCCCCCACGCGCGTGTGGGGCACGGCGGCCACCGGGCTCAACCAGGCGATCGGCCACGCCCGCGCGGCGCTCGCCGCCCACGCTCCTCGTCTGCCCGACACTACGCTCGCCAATCTCGATACGCTGCTCGCCGAGTTCGCGCGCCGGCGGGTCCGCATTGCCCTCTACGGCGAAGTGAAGGCCGGCAAGTCGACGCTGCTCAACGCTATCGCGGGCGCGGTACTGTCGCCGGTCGCCTTCGATCCGTTGACGTCGGTTCCGGTACGAGTCACCTACGGCGTCAGTACGGCCTGGCGCGTCGGCGAACAATGGATCGAGCGGGTCAGCGATCTCGAGCGCGTGATGCGCGACGGCGGCACCACAGTCGACGAGGTGGTGGTGGAGACACCGCTCGATCTGCTGCAGATGGGCGGACAAGTCGATCTGCTCGACACGCCCGGGGTCGGCAGCGAAGCGCAGTTCGACGCCGTCACCGCCATCGCACTGCGTTCACTGGACGCGGTCGTGCTGGTGGTGCGCTACCCGGCCCTCTTCACTCAGTTCACGCGGCACCTCATGGGCGACTTGCAGACCGACATCAGCAAATTGCTCGTAGTGTGGAACCTCGACGCCGCGTGCACCGAGCTCACGGCCGACGAGCGGGCGCGCCACGGGGACACGCTGCGCGCCAAGGTGGCGGGCGCGCACGATCTGTTCCTGGTCGACGCGCGGGCCGCATTGCGTGCGGCGCAGGCGGGCGATGCGGCGGCGCGCGAAGCCAGCGGGCTCACGGCGCTCACCACCGCGTTGGCGCGCTTCGCGATTTCGAACGATCGCGATCTCGCCGCGCTGCGCGAGGCCGCCAAGCGCGTCGTGCAGCAGCTAACGGCCGCCGAACAGATCCTGAGCGACCGGCGCACCACGCTCGAGCGCGCCCTCGCCGACGCGCGCGCCCAACTGGATGCCGCGCATGCCGCAGCCGAGCGCGAGTCCGCCAGCGAGCGCGCACGACGAGCCGAACTCG
>JBGOUW010000172.1:0-9146 GCA_041477755.1 Binatia bacterium | reverse complement strand
GCGCCCTCGCCACAGGGGTAGAGCGCGGCGATCTCGGGATGCTGCAGCGAATCCGCGTCGCGCGGGATGCGCACCGGCGAGCTGGTGCGGGTCTCGACGCCGACCAGCACCGCTTCCTCGGTGATGTAGCCGCGCATCGACGTGCCGAAGCGCTTGAACCCGTCCTGGATCCGTTTCACCAATTGCGACGGCAGCAGTGTGTGCAGAGGCGCCGCGGTGATGCCGGGGTGATAGCTGGTTGCAGGCAAGGTGGGGGACTGGCGGCCGGCGAGGAAGTCGGTGAGCCGTTGTGCCGGGGCGCGTTGCTGGCCGCCGCCAGCTGCGGCTGCCGCCGTCTCCAGCGTGTGCTGAAAGTGCATGCCCGCCAGCGCGCCGTGGATGCGGTACGCGTCGAGGTCGGCGGCTTCGACTGAGACGACGATGCCCGAGTTGGCGAACGGTGAATCGCGGCGCGACAGGCTCATCCCGTTGACCACGACTTCATCCTGCCGCGTGGCGGCGGGGACGATGAAGCCGCCGGGGCACATGCAAAAGGAGAAGACGCCGCGCTCGCCGACGGTGGTCGCCAGCCGATAGCTCGCGGCGGGCAGCCGTGGATCGGGCGCGCCGTGGTACTGCAGTCGGTCGATCAACGGTTGCGGGTGCTCGACACGCACGCCCATGGCGAAGGGCTTGGCTTCGATGCGGATCGCGTGAGCGGCAAGCAGCGCGAAGATGTCGCGTGCTGAGTGTCCGGTGGCGAGGATGACGGCGTCGCCGATGATCTCGTCGTTGCCGGCGGTGACGACGCCACGCAGACGTTGGTGTGCATCGATGACCAGGTCGGCGACACGGGTTCCGAATCGAATCTCTCCGCCGGACTGCAGGATGCTGTCGCGTAGTGCGGTGACGACCGTGGGCAGTCGGTTCGAGCCGATGTGCGGGTGCGCGTCGATCAAGATGTCCGGCGGCGCACCGTGCGCCACCAGCGTGCGCAACACGGCATCAACGCTGCCGCGCTTGGTAGCGCGGGTGTAGAGCTTACCGTCGGAGTAGGTGCCGGCGCCGCCTTCGCCGAAGCAGTAGTTGCTGTCGGGATCGACGATGCCGTGGCGTTGAATCGCGGCGAGGTCGTGCCGCCGGGCGCGGACGTCCTTGCCGCGTTCGAGCACGATCGGTTTGATGCCCAGCTCGATCAGCCGCAACGCCGCGAACATCCCCGCCGGCCCGCAGCCGACGATCACCACCGAGCGGTCGCCGCTCACCGTGCGATAGCTCGGCCGCGGCAGTTCCTCCTCTGGTGCGGGTTCGTCGCAGTAGACGTCGACTTGTAGATGAACAGTGACCGGTACATGCCGCGCGTCGAGCGATCGCTTGCGCACGCGCACCGCCGTGATCTGCGTCTCCGGCCGACCAAGCATTCGCGCTGCCAGCCGACGCTGAGCCGCCGCATCATCAGCGCGGTCGAGATCGAGGGCTAGTTCGAGCGAGATGCGCATCGACTGAATCTAACTGACGCAGGGCGAAGAGACCAGGAAGCCTTTCTTCCGGCTCTGTCGGCAGACGTTGCGTGCCGGTTTACGCGCCGGTTGCGTTTGCGCTGCGCTTCGGACAAGCAGGTACGCGACACAGAAGGGACTGCCATGATCGATCTCTACACGGCCCAGACTCCCAACGGCTGGAAGGCCTCTATCATGCTCGAAGAGCTTGGGCTGCCGTACAACGTATGCGCGCTCAAGCTGCAAGAAAACGAGCAGAAGGAGCCCTGGTACCTGAAGCTCAATCCCAACGGCCGCATCCCCACCATTGTCGATCGTGACAACGGCGACTTCACCGTATTCGAGTCAGGCGCGATTCTCATCTACCTCGCCGAGAAGGCTGGCCAGCTTCTGCCTGGCGATCCGAAAAAACGCTCGCAGGTGCTGCAGTGGCTGATGTTCCAGATGGCCGGCGTCGGTCCGATGCAAGGACAGGCGCATGTGTTTTTTCGCTATGCGCCGGAACAGATTCCGTACGCGATCCAGCGCTATCAGGATGAGACGACGCGGCTCTATCGCGTGCTCGACACCCAGCTGCGCGATCACGAGTACCTCGCCGGCGACTACTCGATCGCCGACGTCGCCACGTTTCCGTGGGTCCGGATTTACTTTTGGGCTGGCGTCGAGATCGACGACATGCCGCATCTCAAGCGCTGGATGGAAGCCGTGCGCACACGGCCGGCGGTCGATCGTGGCTTGCACGTGCCGGGCAATGAGGACGCCGACTCTGCGCGCAAGTGGTTGGAGAAGTTTCGCGCCGAAGGGCACTAGCGTTCCCCCTTCCGGTGGGAGAACGAGCAGAACAGAGGAGGGCTCACATGCCGCAACCCCAATCTGGGATTATTCCTGAACCGAGTCCACATGCACAGTTTTTGATTTGGCGTGTGAGCGACGCCGCAGCCAGCGGTCGCGAGGTCGCGCGGATCGCGGCTGGCATTCCGGCGCTGATCAACAAGGTCGGCGCGCTCGATCGGCGCGCGAAGCTGGTTTGCAACATCAGCTTTGGCCCCGAATTTTGGGACGTCATCTCGCCGAACAAACGGCCCGTCGGACTGCGGCAGTTCAAGGCGTTGAGCGCCGGAGGTCGCACCGCGCCAAAGACCGGCGGTGATCTACTCTGCCACATTCTCTCGAAACGCCCCGATCTCAATTTCGAGCTGGCGCAGCGGATCGCGGTGCAATTGGGCGATCGCGTCGAGGTGATGAATGAGGTGCACGGCTTCCGCTACCTCGACGGCCGCGATCTGACCGGCTTCATCGATGGCACTGAGAATCCAAAGGGCAAGGCGCGCGCTGCGGTGGCGTTGATCGGCGCTGAGGATCGCGCCTTCGCCGGCGGCAGCTTCGTCTTCACGCAACGCTACGTCCACAATCTCAAGAAGTGGGTGGAGGTGCCGCAGGCCGCGCAAGAGGGTGTGATCGGTCGGCGGAAGAAGGATAGCAAGGAACTTTCCGACTTGGTCAAGCCGGCGAGCGCGCACATCGCCCGGGTGGTCATTGAAGAGGATGGCGAAGAGCTGGAGATCGTGCGTCATAGTTTCCCGTACGGTACGGTGTCCGAAGCGGGATTGTTCTTCCTGGCCTATACGAAGACGCTCGACACAACCGAGAAGATGCTGAGCCGCATGATGGGTACGAGCGGGGACGGGCGTTACGATCATTTGATGAACTTCACGCAGGCGGTGTCGGGCGCGACGTTTTTCGCGCCGTCTCTCGCCGTACTGAAGTCGCTCGCGCGCTAGAGTCTGCGACCGGAGGATAGGATGAAATTCGGGCTCATGTTCGCCAATGCGGGACCGTTCATGTTTCCGGAGAACCTGGCTCACCTGGCGCGCACGGCCGAGGAAGTCGGCGTCGAATCGATCTGGACTGTCGAGCACGTCGTCATACCCGTCGGCTACCAGTCGCCGTATCCGTACAGTTCGAGCGGCAAGATTCCCGGGCCGGAGAACTCGCCGATTCCCGATCCGGTGTTACCGCTCGCGTTCGCGGCGGCGGTGACGAAGAAGTTGCGGCTCGGAACCGGGGTGATGATCCTCCCGCAACGGCACCCGGTATATGTCGCCAAGGAGATGGCAACGCTCGACGTGCTCTCCAACGGCCGCGCGCTGCTCGGCGTCGGCATCGGCTGGCTGCAAGAGGAGTTCGATGTGGTGGGCGTGCCGTTCAAGGAGCGGGCGGGGCGCACCACCGAGTCGATCCGCGCGATCCGCGCCCTGTGGCAGCCCGAGCCGAAGCCGTTCGACGGCAAGTACTACAAGTGGGCGGCGGTGGAGTCGAATCCGAAACCGGTGCAGAAGCCGGGCGTGCCGATCATCGTCGGCGGTCACGCCGACGGCGCCGCCCGCCGTGCCGCGCGCTTTGGCGACGGGTTCTTTCCCGCCCGCGGCGATCGCGAGACACTGACCAGGTTGTTCGCCATCCTGCGTGACGAATGCGCCAAGATCGGTCGCAAGCCTGAGACCATCGAGCTGACCACCGGCACCGGACCAAAATTGGATGTCGATGCCGTGCGCCGCTATCAGGATATGGGTATCACGCGGCTGACGATCTCGCCGCCTGGCTTCGATCAAGATGGCGTGTCGAAGGGCTTGCACGAGTTCGGCGACCGCATTATCGCCAAGCTGTAGGGCGTCCGCGCGCTGTACCCTCGCGAGCCGCCCTGCGCTCTCTAGTCGCGGGGCTTCAGAGCACGCACGCGCAGCACGCCGGCGGCGCCGGGAGTGTTGTCGATCGTCGTGATGTGTTCGGCCTCGCAGTGGGGACACACGAGGATCGTCCCGAAACGCGCATCGACCCGGCGCTCCGGCCATTGATCATCGACCGCTTCGCCGAGACTGGTCACATGATACATCACGTCGCCGCACATCAAGCAGCGCTGAGCTTTCGCCATCAGTGCAATCATACACGAAATCGCCATGCGGCGGCCACGCCGCGATGACAGTCTGTGTAACGATGTCAGAGAGAGCGCCAAATTTGCCGCAGCGCAGCAGCGCGCACCCGGCCTGACATCGGCGCAAGCCGTTCTGATTTTTCACGCGTTCGCACTCCACACGTTCCGCTTGCGACCATGGCGCGCCACTTGCTGCGGCGATCAGTGTGCGCCCAGCCTCTACACGACGATCGATTGAGCAAGCTGGTCTACTGGATGCCAGCCGAGCTGCGGAGCAGCCTGCCGCCGCACCGCGGAGTTTGCGCGCCGCACGACCGCTGCGGGTGTTGTTCGCCGAGGATTCCGATGACGATGTGGAGTTGTCGTTGCGCGAATTGCGGCGTGGCGGCTACGACGTCATCTATGAGCGGATGGATACGGCGGCGGCGATGGAAGCGGCCGTCACGCGCCAACCGTGGGATCTCATCATCGTCGATCATCGCATGCCCTACTTCGATGCGCCCGAAGCGTTGCGGGTCGTGACCCGCAGTGGGGTTGATGTGCCCTGCATCATCGTCTCGGGCACGATCGACGAGCGTCTGGCGATCGCGGCGATGGAGGCGGGTGCCCGCGACTTCATCGACAAAGCCCATTTGGGCCGCCTGTTGCCCGCAGTAGCGCGCGAGTTGCGCGACGCTGAAATCCGGCGCGCGCGCCAGCGTGCGGAGCTGGCGCTGCGCGTGAGCGAGGAGCGCTACCGCGAGCTGGTCGAGAACGCGAACGACATAGTCTACACCCACGATCTGGCGGGTAACTTCACGTCGATCAATCAAGCCGCCGAACGCATCAGTGGCTACCGGCGAGAAGACGCGATCGGGTTGAATATCACGCAGATCGTTGCGCCCGAACATCTGCCGCTCGCGCTGCAGACTACCGCCCGCCAGTTGGCGGGCGAGAAGCCGCCGGCCTACGAGATCGATCTCATCACCAAGGCTGGGCGCCGGCTCACCGTCGAAGTGAACACGCGCTTGGTCTATCGCGATCGCGAACCGGTCGGGGTCGAGGGCATCGCCCGCGACGTAACCGAGCGCAAGCGGGCGCAACAGCGCGCGGGCGTGCTGCTCGAAGTCGCGAGCGACATCAGCGGCACTTTGGATCTTGACGAGTTGATCAACCGGGTGCAGCGGTGCACCGCCGCAGTGCTGCCGTGTGACCGCGTGGCCACGTACTTCACTGATCCCACCACGAATACCCTCGCGCTACGTGCCCATTGCGGTGTGCCGCCGGACCAACTCGCCGACTTGATGGCGCGGCGATTTCAGCGCGATGAGCCGGTTGCTCGCGCGCTCGGCCAAGGGCAGACGCTGGTGTTGAATGAGATGGCCGCCCAGTCGTGGTTACCGGCTGCGCTGTGGGAACGCTTCGGTGTGACGGCCCTAGTGGCCGTGCCGATGCGGGTCCAAGGCCGGCACCTCGGTACGTTGGTCGCCGCGCACACTGCCGCTGGCCGCACGTTTGATGCGGATCAAGTCACGCTATGCGAAGGGATCGGGCGCCAGCTCGCAGTGGCGATCGCTGCCGCGCAGATGTACCAAGGACAACGGGAGCAAGCTGAAGTCGCGGCGGCGCTTGCCAGGGTCGGGCGGGAGTTGATCGCGGTGCTCGATACACCGCTCCTCCTCGATCTGCTCTGTCGTCTCACGGTGGATGCGCTCGGGTGTAGCGCGAGCCACGTGTTGATGTGGCGGCCCGAGGAGGAGTCGTTCGTGGAGGTGTCGGCATGTCATGTGACGAAAGACGGCGAGGCGGCGGCACGGTTTTCCAGCCTGACCCGAGCGGCGGTGGCGGGTGCGCTCGCCGGGGATGACGTCGCGCTGGTATCGACCGCGGCGGCCAAGCCGCTCACGCTGGTAGCGGCGCAGCGCGAGGCCGGTGTCCGTGCGGCCCTCTATGGCGCTCTGCGCCGGGGCAGCGAGATCGTCGGAGTCATCGTCTCTTGCCACGACGATGACCGCGCGGGGCCGACGCCGCGCCAAGAGCAGCTGGCTCGCGGCATCGCCCAGGTGGCGTCGCTGGCGATCGAGAACGCGCGGCTAGTCGAAGAGCTCAAGCGAGCGGATAGTCTGAAATCCGAGTTCGTGGCCACCATGTCGCACGAACTCCGCACGCCGCTCAACATCATCACGGGGTACAACGAGCTGCTGCTCGAAGGAGTCTTTGGCAGCCTCAATCCGGATCAGGCCGACAGCCTGCAGCGCATCCAAAAGAGCACGGCCGAACTGTTGATGCTGATCAGCGACACGTTGGACCTCAGCCGCCTCGACGCCGGGCGCCTGTCGCTCGATCTGCAGACGGTCAGCTTGCACTCGCTGGCGGCCGAGTTGGACGCCGAGACGCGCGAGGTGGGGGCGCGCGCCGGACTCTACTGCCAGTGGCACATGGCCCCCGATCTGCCGGTGCTCTATAGCGACCCAGGGAAGCTGAAAGTCGTCCTCAAGAATCTGATCCTCAATGCCTTCAAGTTCACCGAGCGGGGCGGGGTAACGGTCGACATCCACCCGCACGCGGATGGCATCGAGGTCGCGGTGAGCGACACCGGCATCGGTATCGCGTCGGAGACGGTGGCGATCATTTTCGAGCCCTTCCGCCAGGGCGACGGTTCGGCGACGCGTCGCTTTGGCGGCGTCGGCTTGGGGCTTCACATTGTGCGCCGGTTGTTGGAGTTGCTCGGTGGCCACGTCAGCGTTGAAAGCAAGGTGGGGCAGGGATCAAGCTTCCGTGTCTGGCTTCCCTTGAACCCGAACGCGAAGCAAGCCGCAGCCTGACGCGCGTCGCGCGCTCGCGCCGAGTGAACTTTGCACAAGAAGGCCCTCGATACATTCGCTTCGCTCACTACTCGGGCAAACGGATTTTGGGAGACCGTGACGAAAACAACCGTTTCCCCGAGAAGCAGCCGTAGGCTGCGTATCGAGGGGCCACTGCTTGTGCAAAGCCGGCCGAGTGTCGGTGCTGGCAGACTCGATCGTTGAACAACCGATGAGTGCGCCCCAATTCCAAGTGGCCTGCCGCGGCTGTTCGGGAATGTGTGAACGGTGTAGGCTCGCGTCGTGGAGCACCGCGAGGGCACGGCTGTCGAGAACACCGCAGCGTGGGCGTACCACGACGCCACCAAGCATTCGATGGCCAGCGTGCGCCGCTCACGCCACGTGCTCGAGTGGGACATCATGCCGCTGCCGTTCAAGGTGTATCCCCAGCTGCCGCCGATTGCGCTGCCGCGTGACTTCGCGACGTCGCGGCGCCCTGCACTCGAGACGATTCGGGATGATACTCCCGTGGATGGCGCCGGACGGGCGCTCGATCTGGCGACGCTGGCGCATGTGCTCCACTTCACCGCCGGCGTCTTGCGCCGCCGCTCGTATCCGGGTCGTGAGGTGTTCTTCCGCGCCCAGGCGTGTACCGGCAATCTTCATCATATCGATCTGTACGTCATTTGCGGCGCGTTGCCCGAGCTGGCCGCCGGCGTCTATCATTTCAGTCCCCACGATTTTGCGCTGCGGCAACTGCGGGCGGGCGATTTTCGCGCGGCGGTCGTCCGCGCCAGCGGCAACCAGCCTGCCATCGCCGCCGCACCTGCGATCATCGCATGTACCAGCACATTTTGGCGTAACGCCTGGAAGTATCAGGCGCGGACCTATCGCCACTGCTTCTGGGACAGCGGCACGCTGCTCGCCAACCTGTTCGCGGTGGCGGCCGCGCACGATCTGCCGGCGCACCTCGTGCTCGGCTTCGTCGACCATCAGCTCAATCGGCTGCTGGATCTTGACGATGACCGCGAAGTGACGCTCGCTCTGGTTGCGCTCGGCCGCGGATCCGGGCTAGCGCTCCCGGCACCGCCGGTCCTTCCGCTCGAGTTGGAGACGTTGCCGTTATCGTCGCGTGAAGTGGAGTACCCTGCGATTCGAGCGGCGCACGCGGCGTCGTCGCTCGCGTCCGTCGACGATGTCGCGGCATGGCGAGTCGCATTGGCGCCATTGCCGCGTTCCGCCTCGGCCGAAGCGCACGTACCACTCGCGCCTTCGCTCGCCGCGCCCGCGGAGCCAATCGAAAACGTCATCTTGCGGCGCGGCTCGACGCGAGAGTTCACGCACGACACAATCGGTTTCGATACGCTCTCCACTCTCCTGCGCACGACTACGCGCGGCGTCGTCGCCGACTTCCTGGAGCCCGGCACCGCGCTGAGCGAGTTGTATCTCATCGTCAACGCCGTGGATGGGCTCGCGCCGGGTGCGTACGCGTTCGACCGCGACCGCGACGCGCTCGCACTCCTGCGGGCAGGCGACTTCCGTCGCGACGCGGGTCAGCTCGATCTCGGCCAACCGCTGGCGGCCGATGCGGCCGTGAATCTCTACTGGCTTGTCGACTTGCAATCGGTGCTCGCACGCCTGGGCAACCGGGGCTATCGCGCCGCGCAACTGGAAGCGGCGATCGGCGGCGGCAAGGCGTACCTCGCGTCGTTCGCGCTCGGCATCGGCGCCACCGGCCTGACGTTTTTCGATGACGATGTGGCCGACTTCTTCTCGCCGCACGCCGCGGGCAAGAGCGTGATGTTCCTGATGGCAATTGGCCACCCCATCCCCCGGCGCCTACGGCTCTGACGGCGTGAACCGCGGCCGCCGCGCTTCCTTGCTGTTTGCAGCACACGCTTGACCATGTGGGCGCGCACACCGTAAGAGACGCGCGGTCATGGATCTGCTCTC
>JBGOUW010000116.1:0-11159 GCA_041477755.1 Binatia bacterium | reverse complement strand
CGATCCGACGAGCCCTACTCGCACGTTCATGAACGCGCTGGATTCATTGCGACGCTCCAGCTATGGCTCGCTCACCACGGAGACACGTATGCTGCAGCGACTCGATCGAATTCTCCTCGCCGTGCGCGACCGCGCCGCCGCGGCCGACACCTTCGCCGCCATATTCGGTACCGAACAGGTGCGCGCGGATCACAGCGATCTCCTGGCCGCACACCGCACCGTCCTGTACGCCGGCACGAGCGAGATTGAGCTGCTCGAACCCACCGGCGACGGAGCGGTGCAAGCCTTCATGCAACGATGGGGCGAAGGGCTGTTCGGCGCCGGGTTCGCTGCGCCCGACCTGCGTGCTTTGGCGGCGCGCCTGTCCGATCGCCGCGTGCAATGGCGCGAGGAAGCCGGCCGCCTGCACATCGCGCCGGATCAGACCTACGGGTTACGCGCGGTGATCTCTCCCAGCACCACGACGACATCGGTCGGCGCCATCCGCTACATCTACGAAGTCACCAATCTCGTCAGCGATTGGCAGCAGGCGGCGACGCGCTACGCCGACATCTTCGGACTCGCCGCGAAGAAGTTCCACCCGCTCAGCAGCCACGAGTTCGGCTACACCGGCACGCTGACGCTGTTCAATCCACCAGCGCACCTCGATCGCATCGAACTCTCACAGCCCATCGAGTCGGACAAATCGATGGGCCGCTTCTTCGCCAAGCGCGGCCCGTCGCTCTACATGTGCTACGCCGAGAGTGACGACGTCAGCGCGATCACCACGCGCCTCGATCGGCGCGGCATGCGCTGGGCCGGCAACCACGATACCGTGGCGGGAGAAAACATCTTCATCCATCCGAGCGGGCTCCACGGGCTGCTCATGGGCATCAGCCGCACCAACCTCGCGTGGACGTGGTCGGGCCGACCCGATCTCGCCACGGCGCGCGCCTAGATGCCGCCCAGCGATATGGATACTCACCGGCCCGCTCACTCGCGCCCCGAGCCGTTTGTCTACGTGGACGACGTCGCCGGCCTGCGCAACGTCGTCGCGCGGCTCGCCAATTCCGATCGCTTCGGCCTCGACACGGAGTTCGTCGGCGAACGCACGTATTTGCCGCAACTCGAATTGATCCAAGTGGCCAACGAACACATATGTGCCGTGCTCGACTGCCGCGCCATCGGACAGCTCGACGCGTTCTTTCCCCTGCTGGCCGACGCGCGCATCGAGAAGATCCTGCACGCAGGCCAACAAGACCTCGACCTGTTCTTCCTGCTAACGCAGGCGATCACCGTGCCAACGTTCGACACGCAGGTGGCCGCGGCGATGGTCGGCTACGGCGCCCAGCCCGGTTACGCGCCGTTGGTGGAACGTGTGCTCGGGGTCACCGTCGAGAAGACCGAAACGCTGACCGACTGGACGCGCCGCCCGCTGACTACGGCACAACTGGCGTATGCGGCCGATGACGTGCGGCACCTGCTCCCGCTACACGATCATTTGCGCCAACGCCTGCAGGAACTCGACCGCACCGACTGGGCGCGCGAAGAATTCCAGCGCCTCGAACGCCTGGCGGCGACCGGCCGACTCGAACCGCAGGATGTCTACCTGCGCGTGCGCGGCCGCGGCAGCTTGCGCGCGAAGGGTTTGGCGATCTTGCGCGAGCTGGCCGCCTGGCGCGAAGAGCTGGCACGCGAGCGCAACAAGCCGCGCAGCAGCATCATGAAGGATGAGCTGATGGTGGAACTCGCGCGCCGCGCTCCCACCACGCCCGCCGCGCTGCGCGGCATCCGCGCCTTGCACTCGAAAGAGTTGGAGCGCAGCGCCGATCAACTGGTGGGTGCGGTTGAGCGCGCGCTCGCGCGACCCAAGTCGGAGTGGCCGGAGTCGCCGAAGCACTCCACCGCCTCGGCACCGACCGGCTTGATCGAGTTGCTGCAAGCGGTGCTGCGCACGCGCGCCGAACAGGCGCACATCGCGCCCGGATTGCTGGCCACCACCGCGGATCTCGAACTGCTGGCCACGCGGCACGGCAGCGGCGATGCCGCCGGGCTGCCGATCTTGCAGGGGTGGCGGCGCAAGATCGCGGGCGATTCGTTGCTGCAGATCCTCGACGGCCGCGCCAGTATTCGCTTCGATCCGGCTAGGCAGCGCCTCCACGTTGACGCCGACCGCATGGGCGACCCAGAACCGCCCGCACAATGAGCATCCTGCGACTCACTCACATCGGCCTCTGCGTCTCCGATCTGGAGCGGGCGCTGCGCTTCTATCGCGACGGGCTCGGCTTCACCTACCTCTCTGATCTGCACGTCGCCGGCGAACCGACTGATACATTGCTACAGCTCAAGAACGTTGACCTCGAAGCTCGCTACCTCGAACGCGACGGTACCCGCATCGAGTTGCTGCACTATGTGTCACCCGGCACGGCCGGAACCGATCAGCCGCGGCCGATGAATCAACTCGGGCTGACTCACTTGTCGCTGCGGGTCACGAACCTCTCCGAAGTGGTCGCCAACCTGCGCGCCGTCGGCGCCCGCGTGGTCGAACGCTCGCACATCGATATCCCGGCATTCGAGGCGGCCGCCATCTTCGTCACCGATCCCGACGGCACCTTGATCGAGTTGGTGCAGGCCCCGGGCGATCCGGCGGTGCCACCGGGCGCGGGGTGAGCACCGGGTGCGGCATCACGAGTTCACGCTGGAGATGCCCTTTGCCGCCCGGCGCATCTGGGCGCTGTTTCAACGGTACGACCTATGGAAGCAGTACGCCCCGGCGGTGCTCGACGTCGAGATCGTCTATCCCGGCGACGCGAGCGGCAACGGCCTGCTGCGCAAGGTGATCTATCCCCTGCCCTTCGGCCGTCGCGGCGAGTCGTTCGAACTGGTCACCAACGTGCAGCCGGATCGCGGCTACGACTACCAGATGCTGCGCGCCGGATTGAGCGGTTCGATGAGTTTGGAACCGCTCGGGCCGAATCGCACCCGGCTACGCTTTCGCGAGTCGTTCGACCTCAAAGGCCCGCTACGATTTCTCGAAGGACCGATCTATCGCTTCATCAACAAGAAGAACGAAGAGTCGATGCGCGGCGCCGCCGCCTGGCTCGCCGCGCATCCGGAGTTTCATCCGGAACTGAAGGACTGACGTGGTGACCGGGGACTTGGAAGCGGTGGCGTGGCTACCGCTGTGAGGCGAGACTCCATGGCTCAGGAGCAATGGACTGCGGTCGACCGCTACATCACCGATCTGCTCGGACCGCCCGATCCCGCGCTGGATGCGGCGCTCCAGGCCACCGCTGCGGCCGGTCTGCCGCCGCACAACGTTTCGCCGAACCAGGGCAAGCTACTGTTGCTGCTAGCGCAGCTTCAACGGGCGCGCACCATCCTCGAGATCGGCACGCTGGGCGGCTACAGCACGATCTGGCTCGCGCGGGCGCTGCCTGCCGACGGCCGGTTGATCACGCTGGAGGCTGATCCAAAGCACGCCGACGTCGCCCGCGCCAACATCGCGCGCGCTGCTCTCGCCGACGTCGTTGAGCTCCGGCTCGGGCGCGCGCTGGATACGCTGCCGCAGCTCGCCGCCGAGGATCGGGGTCCGTTCGACGTGATCTTCATCGACGCCGACAAGCCAAGCAATCCGGAGTACTTCGCGTGGGCGCTTAAGCTCTCCCGTCGCGGGACTCTGATCATCGTCGACAATGTCGTGCGCAACGGAGCAGTGATCGATGCCGCCAGCGGCGATCCCAGCGTCCAGGGAGTGCGCCGCTTCAACGAGTTGCTCGCCGCTGAGCCGCGCGTGAGCGCCACGGCGATTCAGACCGTGGGCAGCAAAGGGGACGACGGCTTCGCCATCGCGCTCGTCACCGCTGACCAATAGCGCTGCAGGCCCAACCACTCACGACTCACGATTCACCAACGTAATATCGATGTTCAGCTCGCCGGCGAGGCGATCGACATCGCGACGCAGCGCCGCGATGTCGGTGTCACCGGGCACGTCCATCTGGATTTGCATGGTGTAGATCGGCGAGCCGGAACCGGGTTCCGGACGCGACTGGGTGCGCATCTCGAAAATGTTGATCTCGCGCGCGGCTAGGCAGCGCGCGACTCTGGCAACGATACCGGCCTTGTCGACACCCACGGCCTGCAACTCAAAACGCTGCGCATGATGGCGCGCACCAAAAGAGACCGGCGCACCTTCCAGCGGGCGGAAAAACACCGTCAGCCGTTTCTCCCACTCCAGCCGTTTGCACGCCGCCGACAAGTGTTCGGCTACGCCGGTCGCTTCACCGGTGAGCAGCAACAGCACCGCGAACTCACTGCCGAGAATCGTCATGCTGGAGTCTTCGAGGTTGCAGTCGCACTCGTAGATCAGCTCGGCCAGATCCGCGACGATTCCGGGGCGATCCCCGCCGATCGCCGACAATGCGAACCACTGCTTCATGTGGGCCTCCGCTGCGAGCGATCCTAGGGGGTTCCCCCCAGGGGGTCAAATCTGACGCCGCCAGGGCTCCGAGGGCGAACTTGTGCAAACCGATTGTCACTTGGTCGGCGGCGTTGTAAGGTGCAGTTCGCTCCGATTGGGAGCATTTCGAAAGGAGGTCAATTGGCGTTTCGCGGAAGAGGACCACGGTTCATTGCCCCACCCCCCGATACTCACAAGATCAATCGTTTCATTCGGGCGCCGCAAGTCCGGTTAATCGGCCCCGACGGTTCGCAGATCGGCATTGTGCCTTTGGAGGACGCGTTGCGACGCGCGCAGGAAGCCGAGCTCGACCTGGTCGAGATCGCGCCGACCGCCCAGCCGCCGGTTTGCCGCATCCTGAACTACGGGAAGTTCAAGTATCAGGAGCACAAGAAAGAGGCCGAGGCGCGCCGCAAGCAAGCGGTGACGACCATCAAGGAGCTGCGCCTGGGCTACCGCACCGACAGCGGCGACACCAAGCGTCAGATCGAACGCGCGCGTGAGTTTCTCGCCGAAGGCGACCGGGTAAAATTTTCCCTCCGCTTTCGCGGCCGCGAGATGACCTACCAGGATCTTGGCCGCCAGAAGCTGATGGCCATCTGCGAAGCGCTCAAGGATGTCGCCTCCATCGAGGGCACACCCAAGATGGAAGGCCGCATGATGGGCGTCTTGCTCGCACCTGGCGTCAAGAAGCCGAAACCTCCGGGTAGGCCGGCAGCGAAAGAATCTGCCAAAGACAAGGAAGCCGCCCCTGTCAAGGAGTCCGCCCCAGCAGTTGCGGCTGCGCCGGAAGCGCCGCCGGCATCGAGTTCGTCGTAGTCTCGGCCTCCCGCGCGGCGCCTCAGCGCTTGCTGTTCGCGGCGGCGGACGGTGGCGACGCACCGGTAGCATCGGCGCCGACTGCAATGAGTTCGACCACCACGTCCCGTTCGCGCGGCGGACCCATCGGTCCCTCGATTCGCACTGCCAGATGAGGCGCATCGAGTGCGATCCAGGCGCGAAATTCCGGAATGAAATAGCGCGCGAACGGCCGCAGGAATCCCGGGAAGTGCAAACTCTCGGGGTCCGGCCGCAAGCGCATGCGGCGACACGCGAAGCGCCCGGCCGGCACCGTGATCTCATCGCGACCGTCGTCGCTCACCTCCATTCGCCACACCTCGGCTTCACCGAGCACGTGAAACGAGCCGCGGCCCTGGCCGTCGAGCGGCAGCGAGCCGAGCAGGTACAACAGCGTTGCGCGCGGTGGATAGGTATCGTCGGGCACACTCGCCGCTGCAAACGGCAGCGCGTCGGCGCGAAACTGCTTCATGTTGACCGCCAAGGTCTCGCCGTTGGCGCCGTGCACGCGCGTTTCCTGTTCGAGTGCACGCACAGTCGCCTCAGCACGGACGAGCGTGTGTTCCTCCACCGTCACTCCGGCAGGTTCGAAGATCAGCGACCGCACTGCGATGAGCTGCTCGCCGTTGCGCTCGAACGGCTCGATCCACGTGCGCGTGGTGAACAGAACCTCGCCGGTCTGCTGCGACGTTGTGCGCGCCGCGATCGGCGGCAGGTGCGCAAAGTCCGGACTCACGATCGGCGCCGCCCAGCTCATGCCGCACCACAGCGTCGACGCCGCGGCCGCGCCCACGGTCGCCCGCGCTATGACGCAATACGGACGCGTCGGCCTTCGATACGCAGCCGGCCATTTGACCATAGCCGGATCGCCTCCGGGTAGAGTTCGTTTTCCACCGCCTGCACCCGCGCCGCCAGACTCTCCGGCGTATCGTCGTCGAGCACCGGCACGGTGCCCTGCAGAATGATCGGACCGTGATCGTACTGATCGTCCGCGAAGTGCACGGTGCAACCGCTGACCTTGACGCCAGACTCGATCACCGCGCGATGGACCTTCTCGCCGTAGAAGCCCTTGCCGCAGAAGGCCGGGATGAGGGCTGGATGAATGTTGAGTACGCGTCCCTCGTAGCGACCGCGCAACTGGAGCTGCGACAGGAAACCGGCGCACACGATCAATTCGAATCGATACAATGCCAGCGCCGCGTGCAACGCGTCGTTGAACGCGGCGAGATCGGCGAAGTCACGACGCGGCACGGCGAACGCTGGAATCCCGGCCTGCCGCGCGCGATCGAGCCCAAACGCGTCAGCGCGCGAACCGATCACCACCACGACTTCAGCGTCGAGCGAGCCCGCCGCGATGCGATCGAGTAGGTTCTGCAAAGTGGTGCCGCTCCCCGACAGCAACACCGCGAGCCGAACGTGCGCCATCTACTCCGCTACTCCACGTCCAGCGTGAGGTCGCCTATCAGTTCCGCATCCCACATCGCGAGGTTGCCGCCCAACCGCGAACAGGGCCAACGGCGGCGCATCACTGTCACCGTGAAGTTCGTAGTAGAGCGTCACTCCGTTCGCGCGCGGCAGCGGCATGCTGCGCAGCGTAGGCAGTTCGCGGAGCGGAATCAATCCCGCGTTCCGTGCGCGCGTACGGCGCGAGTTGACCCACTGCACCCCGAGGGTTAGCTTCGCCCGCCACGCATGCCCCGTCCGGTTACCAAAGAGCTTGTGCGCTTCGGTGCGATCTTTGTCGCGCTGATCGCGCTGCACTGGTCGGCCCTCACGCTGCCGCACCATTGGGATGCCCTCAACCGCATTCACAACGCCCACACCATCGCGTCGCACGGCTTCAGTCCGTTGCTCCCCCAGGGGATGAGCTTTCTCGACGCCCAGGGCCGGCCGCCGTTTGTGCTGCTGCTACTCGCCCTCACCGTGCTCCTGCAACCGTACGACCTGATTGCAGCGCACGTTCTCTGGCTCGCCTTCGCCGCGCTGGCGGTTTATCTGACGGATCGGCTCGGCCGTGCCGCGTGGAGCCCCCCGGCGAGTTCGCGGAGCCCCCTGGCGATGTCATGGACTGGCGCGCTCGCTGCGCTGTGGTTGGTGGCAAATCCGCTGTTCGTCGCCCAGAGCGAGATCATCGTGATGGAGGTACCGGTCACCGCATTCACACTCGCGGCCGCCGTCTGTCTAGTGGAGCGACGCCGGCGCCTCTATCTGCTGACCGCAACGATGCTCGTGCTTTCCAAAGAGGCGGCACAGCTGGCGCTGCCGGGCTTCGTGCTCTACGCGTGGTGGGCTGCCCCACCGCCATGCCGCTGGCGCGACAGCACGTTCGCCGCCGCGCCCTTCCTCGCCTTCCTCGCCTGGATTACCGTCTGCAAGCTTCATTACGGGTGGTTCCTCGATCCATACATGTCGAGCTACGTGCGCGTCGACGAAGCTGGCGCGGTGACGCGGGGGCTGTTGCTGAGCGCGATCCACTTCGCCACGCTCGTCCTTCAGATCGGCTTCTGGGACGGCAACTGGGCGATGACCCTGATCGTGCTCGCGTCGTTCATTACTCTGCCGCGCAACCGAGCGGGAGCGGTGCGCGCCGCGCTCGCGACGGTACTCGCCGCACTAGCGTATCTCGTGTACCCGGGTGCGTTGGCGATCGTTGGCGATCAAGTGGCCCACGCGACCGGAGTCGTCACCACGGGGGCGCTGTTCGAGGACGTCTCGGAGCAGCTCTCTCAGCTGCACCTGGTGATGGGAGTGACTGTGGGGGTGCTCGTCCTCGCGCTGCCCGGGATTCGCCGCGCCCGCTGGAACGACGCGCGTGGGTGGCTAGTGCTCGGTATTCTGGCGGGGTACACCGGGTTTTTCACCCTGCTCAAGTTTCGCATGGTCCGCTATCTGCTGCCGGTCTACCCGTTTGTCTTCTTGGTGGCGGCAGCGGCGCTAGTCAGCCGGTCCAGCGCGCGACGCGTGCGCGTAGCGCCGGTCGCCTTTGCTGTCGTCGCCCTGTTCGTGTCGCGCTACCACGGCGTGCGAACGGGGCCGGGTAATATCGTCGAGACCACGCTCGAGTTCCGCGACATGATCGCGGTGCGGCGCGCGGCGGCCGCCTACCTCGAAGGCAATCCACGGGCACGCGTGCTGGCGAGTTGGCCGGAAACGATCGAGCTGGGCTACCCGTTCGAGGGGTACGTGACGCAGCCGGTCATCGTAGTCGAGCATCCACTGCTCGATGTCGACTTCGTGTACGTCTCACCGCAGTCGCGCGACCCCGATCTCGCCGCGACCCTGCGACGCGCTCGTCCCGACATCCAACTCCAACGCGTCTTCCGCGCCGAACGGCGCGCGAAATCGGTCGAGATCTTTCGCGTCATCCGTCCGCAGCTGATGGAAGGCGCATCATCCTCGCTGGCGCGCCCACAGTGAACGCTTGTCGCGCGGATCAGTCACGGAACCGGTAGCGCAGCAAGGTGAACACCGCCGTGAAGCCATCCCGCCAATTCACCTTCTTGCCTTCGGCCGCGCTGCGCGCTTGGTAGCGCACCGGCACTTCGTGGATGCGGTAGCCGGCCCGCAGGACCTTGGCCGTCACCTCCGGACAAAACTCGAATCCGATGCAATTCAATCGCACACGCCGCAGTACCTCAGCGCGGAACAGCTTGTACGCGGTGGCCTCGTCGCTCAGACGCTGCCCGAACAACAACCCGACCGCCCAAGCCAACAAGTAGTTCGCCAGGCGATTCGCCGGCCGCATGCCACGGATGCTGCCGAGGAAACGCGACCCGTACACGACGTCGGCTCGGCCCGCGAAAAACGGCGCCAGCAACGCCGGATAGTCGCCGACGTCGTATTCGAGATCGGCGTCCTGAATCAGCACCACGTCGCCGGTGGCGTAGCGGAGCCCGACTCGGATTGCCGTACCCTTTCCAAAATTCTGCCGTGAGGTGTGCACCGCGATCACGCCCCGCGCCTGATACTCCGCCAAGCGCTGCCCAGTGCCGTCGGTCGAACCATCGTCGACGACGATGATCTCCTTCGGGATTCCTACGTCGATGGCCACCACCTGGTCGATCACCTGCCCGATCGAATTGATCTCGTTGTAGACTGGAATGATTACAGACAACCTGCGTACCGCCGCAGGGTGCGCCTCAGAAACCTCACTCATCGCGCGCCGAGCCAAGCATAGGACGCGGCTGGAGGCCAGCCTCCTCGAACCCGGCGCCCACTCCTCTCTGGGTTTGACTTTTCCCGCCGAACTCGTGTTTCACGAGACGCATGCAACACAAGTACGAGGCGCTCGTTGTGGCGCTGCGCGAACAGTACGATCTCAAGTGCATGCTCGCCCTGCTCGATTGGGATCAGGAAACGCAGCTGCCCGCCGGCGCGGGGGCCGGCCGGGCGCGACAGATCGGCGCACTGGCTGCGATCATTCACGAACGCGAGACGGCGCCCACCTTCCTCGCGCTGGTCGACGATCTCGCTGCCGATCTCACCCACCTCGACGCCGGTCAACAAATCGACGTCCGCGAAACAAAGTGGCGGCTCGACCGCAAGCGGTACCTCGACACCGCGCTGGTGCGCGAGCGTGCAGCGCTGCGCAGCGAGTCGCACTCGGTGTGGATCGCGGCGCGGCGCGACGACGACTTTGCCGCCCTCGCACCGTACCTGCGGCGACTCGTGGCGATCGAGCAACGCGTCGCCGCCGCCATCGATGCCACCAAGCCGCCCTACGATGTGCTGCTCGAAGGGTTCGAGCCGGGCGCCACCACCGCGCTACTCGAACAGATATTTCGTGAGCTTCGCACAGGCCTGGTGCCGTTGGTCGCACGGCTCAATGCGGACATCGCGCGCCGTCCGCTGGACAGCTCCGGGTTGCGCGGCCACTTCCCGCTGGCGGCACAGCCGCGTTTCAACAGGATGGTCGCGCAACAGCTCGGGCTCGACTTCCAACGCAGCCGCCTCGACGAATCAGCGCATCCGTTCACCACCGAGGTCGGCGACGACGTGCGCATCACCACCCGTTTCAGCAAAACCGACCTGCGCTACGGGCTGTCCTCGACTATTCACGAGACCGGTCACGCGCTGTACGAGCAGGGTCTCGACCACAGCGCGCTCGGTACGCCCCGCGGGACCGCCTGTTCCATGGGCGTCCACGAGTCGCAGTCGCGCTTGTGGGAGAACCTCGTCGGCCGCTCGGCGGGGTTTTGGCGGTGGCTGCTGCCGTTAGCGGCCAAAACGTTTCCCGAGTTGGCGACGCGCTCACTCGCCGCGGTGCTGCTGGCCGTCAACGAAGCACGACCATCACTCATCCGCACGGAAGCCGACGAGCTGACCTACAACCTGCACATCATCGTGCGCTTCGAGCTCGAGCGCGCGCTCGTCACCGGCGACCTGACCGTCGCCGATCTGCCCGGCGCCTGGGGCGAGAAGATGCGTCACTACCTCGGCATTGCGCCGCGCACTGATCGTGACGGGGTGTTGCAAGACGTGCATTGGTCGGAAGGGCTGTTTGGCTACTTCCCGACCTACAGCTTGGGCAACCTGTACGCCGCGCAATTGTACGCCGCGGCGGAGCGTGAGTTGGGGTCCATCGACGCCGCATTCGCGCAGGGCGACTTTCATCCCCTGTTGGCGTGGTTGCGCCACCATATCCATCGCCACGGACAATCGCATCGCGCCCCCGAGCTGATCGCGCGGGCTACCGGGGCGCCGCCCAGCGCTGCGCCGCTGCTGGCGCATCTCGCTCGCAAGATCGAGTGGATCGAAGCGCGTTGAGCGACCTTTCCGCTTTCTCGTCCACGATGCTATGAGCCGCGCAGCCGATGCAGACGGTTGACTTCATCGTCGAGGAGGGCGTCACCCCCGCGCACAGTCTGGCGGCTGACCGACATTT
>JBGOUW010000119.1:0-10922 GCA_041477755.1 Binatia bacterium | reverse complement strand
GCTCGTTCGGGCGGGGGGCGTCGTGATCGTGCTCGGCGTGTTTACTGGCCCAGTGACGTGCAACGGGCTGCTGCTGGTGTCGAAAGAAGTCCGCATCGTTGGCTCGCTGACCTATAGCCGGGCGGGTATGCTCGCTGAATTCGAGATTGCGTTGCAGCTCCTCGCCGAGCAGCGCACCCGCTTGCGGCCTTTGACCACGCACACCTTCTCGCTCGATCGCATCAGCGAGGGCTTTGCCGCGGCGAGCGACAAAACATCTGGCGCGATCAAGGTGAGCATCGCGCCGTGACTCTGTTCGTGCGCGGAGAGCGAAGCTCCAGCTGAGCCGCGCGGCTCATGGTGGAGTTCGTGCTGAGCTTTTCTTTCTTGTCCCACCTGAGTAAGACAGCCACATCATGCCGGACATGGATTGGGGCAAGTCTCTTTACGGAGAGTCGTCACCCCAAAGGAGGGAGCGGACAATGGCCGTAGTCGATGGAGGCACACTGGTCGGTCGCGTCCTGCGAGAACAGCGGGTGAAGTATTTGTTCGCGATCAATGGCGGGCACACGTTCCCAATTCTGGCGAACCTGCGCAACAACGACATCAAGCTGATCCACATGCGGCACGAACAAGCGTGCGCGTACGCCGCCGATGCGTATGCGCGCACCACGGCGGGCGTCGGCGTGTGCAGCGTAACGGCGGGCTGTGGCCTGACCAACGCGGTGACGGGCTTGTGCGTGGCGGGGCTGACGAACAGCGCGGTGGTGTGCATCGCCGGCCAACATCCGACGACGGAAGACTATCTCGGCTCGTTTCAAGAAGCGTATGGCTCGGATGTCTGCCGCAGCTTTTCGAAGTACGTGAAGCGGGTGCTCGATTGGAGCACGATCGAATTCGATTTGCGGCTGGCCTTCCGCGAAGCCATCAGTCCGCCGCAAGGGGTAGCCTTGGTCGAGATTCCCACCAACATTCTTTATCACGGCGACGACGAGTCGAAGCAGCGTAGAGGGGCCAAGGTCTACGAGCCAGATGCGGTGCGGTCGCAAGGCGACCCGGCGCAAATCGAGCGTGCGCTCGAACTGCTGGTCCGTGCGGAGCGGCCGCTGATCGCGTGTGGCGACGGGATCTTCTGGTCGCAAGCCGGCGCCGAGTTGCGCGAGTTCGTCGACCTGACGCACATCCCGGCCTATGCGCGGCGAGCCGGGCAGGGGGCGATTGCCGAGGATCACCCGCTGGCGATTCGCGGCTCGTGGAAGAAACCGTTCACCGGCCGCGCCGACGTGGTGCTGGCGATCGGCTTCCGCTTCTGGAGCGGCGAGCATTTCGGCGAGCCTCCGACGTGGAACGACAAGGCTACGTATATCCAGGCCGATCCAGTGCCGAGCCGCATCGGGTGGCAGGTCCCGGCGGAGGTCGCGATCGTCGGCGATCCGAAGTTGGTGCTGCGCCAATTGATCGATACGGCGAAGCGCCTGAAGTTGGATTTCTCGCGTCAGCGGCAGTCGGCGTGGCTGAAGGAAGTCGCCGAGGTGCGTGCAAACTACGAGAAGCTGATCGACGAAAGCGAACAGAAAGTGCGCGACCGCACTCCGATCCATCCCGATCGGTTGGCGCGCGATCTGTGCGCGGTGATGGACAAGGACGCCACGGTCGTCATCGACTCGTTCACGCTCAGCGGCTGGATGACCCAGTGGTTCCGCGCACGCTTTCCCGGACAGGTGGTCGATGCGGGTCCACTTGCTCCGGTAGGTCATGGCGTCGGTATGGCGATCGGTGTGCAACTGGCACGGCCGGGCAAGCAAGTCGTGCTCGTCACCGGCGACGGCGGCCTCGGCATCGGTGGATGGGACATCGAGACCGCGCTGCGCTACGATCTGCCGGTCCAGACCGTACTGTGGAACAACAGCTCATGGGGCCCGAGCTTCGAGCAGATGCCGTTGCTCAAGGGCCGCACCGATCCGTTCAACATGATCGAGAACATCCGTTACGACCAGATGTTCAAGATCATGGGCTGCCACGGCGAGCACGCCGAGAAGCCCGACGAGATCGTCCCGGCGCTCGAACGCGCGTTCAAGTCCGGCAAAGCGTCGCTGATCAACGTGGTTGGTGACAAACGCGTGGGGCATCCGCGCTTGGGCGGCAATCTGCTCGGATCGACACAGGTGTGAGCGCGCCGCCGGGCGAACAGCGCAAGGGACGCCGCTCAGATCGCGCCGCCGTCGCGTAGGGCGGCGATCTCCCGCGCTGACAAACCGAGCAATTCTGCCAGCACCTCGTCGGTATGTTGTCCGATGGTTGGCGGTGGAGCGACCGCGGGCTCCGGATCGTTCGAGAGTTTGATGGGAGTGCCAATCACTTTCACGCTGCCGCGCCCGGGATACTCGACCTCGCGGACGATGGCGCGCTCGACGAGGTGGGGATCGCGGCCGACTTCGGGTAGTGTCCGCACCGGTGCGCTCGGGATACCGGCGGCGGCGACGGCGTGGGCCACTTCGTCGCGGCCGCGAGTGCTGGTCCATTTTGTCACCTCGGTCTCGATCGTTTGCCAATCGGCGGCACGCTCGGGCACGCCATGCCAGCGTTCGTTGGCGAGCAGATCGGGTCGGTCCATCAAGCGGCAGAGGTCGAGCCAGTGTTGGTTCGACACGCACATGATGGCGACGTAGCCGTCGTCGGCACAGCGGAAGTTGTTGTACGGCGTGGCGCCACCCACGACGTGCCGATTGCCGCTGCGGGTGATTTCCTGGTTCAGTTCGTAGAACGGCGCCAGGTAGCTGAGCAGGGCAGGGACGGCGGCGTCGAACATCGCGACTTCGACGCGTTGCCCGCGTCCGCTTCGCTCACGTTCGCGCAATGCGAGCAGGATGCCGGCGAGCAGATGCGTGGCACCGAGCATGTCGATAAACGTCGGCCCGCACTTCACCGGCGGTAAGTCGGGATAGCCGGTGATGGCCATCGCGCCGACGAGCGCCTGAATGGTGAAGTCCATCGCGGGGTAGCCGACGTAGGGGCCGGTGGTTCCGAACCCGCTGCCGGAGGCGAAGACGAGCCGCGGATTGCGCACGCTGACGACGTCGTAGCCGATGCCGAGTCGCTCCATCACGCCGGCGGCGAAGTTTTCCACGATCACGTCGGCATGTTCGGTGAGCTGCAGAAACAGCTCGCGTCCGCGCTCGTGCTTGAGGTTAATGGTGATGCCGCGCTTGTTGGCGTTGAGCATGAGGAACGGATAGCTGGCTCCGCCGGGCGAGCGGTCCATGCGCCGCAACACGTCGCCCTGCGGCGACTCGATCTTGATGACGTCGGCACCGTGATGCGCGAGCAAGAGTGAACAGTACGGACCATTGTAGATCTGTCCAAGTTCGAGCACGGTGAGTCCGGCGAGCGGTCGCGTCGATGCGGTCATGATGGCGGGGTGTAGCAGGTGTCGCGGGGCAGGGGCCAGCGCAGCTCGGCCGACGACTGACGAACCCGGGCTTGCGCTACCGCTGGCAGACGCTGATACTCGCAGCAAATCTCACCTGGGGGTGCTGTGATGAAGCTCTACAACATGAACCTGAGCAACTTCGCCTCGAAGTGCCGGCTGGCGATCTACGAGAAGAACTTGGCGGTCGACATCGTCGCGATTCCCGGCGGCGAACTGAAGTCCCCCGAGTATCTGAAGATCTACCCACTCGGGAAGACGCCGTCGCTGGAAGTGAACGGGCAGATCATCGGCGAGTCGGAAGTCATTGTCGAATACTTCGAAGAGAAGTTTCCCGACAAGCCGCTGCTGCCGAAGGATCCCGAGAGCCGGGCGCGTTCGCGTGGCATCAGCCGCTTCCATGACTTGTATATCGAGCCGCCGATTCGCGCGCTGTTCCCGCAAGTGACGGCAAAGGAGAAAGATCAGAAGCTGATCGCCGACAAGCTGACGGAAATCAAAACGCGCTTCGATCAGCTCGAAGGCATGCTGTCGTCCGGGCCGTACGCGTTGGGTAGCGCGTTCACGCTGGCCGACTGCGCGGTGGTCCCGACGATGTTCTTCGCCAACTTGCTGTTGCCGATGCTCGGCGGCCCGGCGCCGACCGAGGGGCGTCCGAAGCTCGCCGCATGGTGGGCCAAGGTGCAAGAGCGCCCCGCCGTGCAGAAAGTGCTCGGCGAGCAGCAACAGGCGCTGATGGAGATGCAGCAGCGGAGGTAAGAGGTCAGGGTCTGGGGGCTAGGGGTTAGGGGTTAGGGTTTGGGGAACTACCGGTCATCATGCGCGCGATGGTGTTGAGTGCAGCGGCGCCGATTGATGTGGCGCCGCTGCACTTGCGCGAGCGTCCCGTGCCTGAGCCGGCGTCCGGCGAGATTCGCGTGCACGTGCGTGAGTGCGGCATCTGCCGCACCGATCTGCACGTGATCGAAGGGGAGCTACCACCGCAGCAGCCTGAGATTGTTCCGGGTCATCAAGTCGTCGGTGTTGTCGATGCCCTCGGCGCGAGTGCAACACGTTTTGCGATCGGAGCGCGGGTGGGGATCGCGTGGCTGCGCTCGACCTGCGGCGTCTGCGCCCGCTGTCGCGCCGGCAATGAGAATCTGTGCGAGCAGTCGCGCTTTACGGGCTACCATGCGGACGGTGGCTTTGCCGACTACGCCGTCGTGGCGGAAGACTTCGCCTACGCGATCCCGCCATCAATTGGAGACGCCGCGGCCGCGCCGCTGCTGTGCGCCGGCATCATCGGCTATCGCGCGCTGCGCCGCGCCGAGGTGAACCCCGGCTGTCGCCTTGGCCTGTACGGCTTCGGGGCTTCGGCGCACATCGCGATCCAGGTTGCGCGGCATTGGGGTTGCCGCGTGTTCGTGATGACGCGCGACCAGCGTCATCAAGCGTTGGCGCGGCAGTTGGGCGCCGAATGGGTCGGTGCCGCCGATGCGGCGCCGCCGGAGAAACTCGACAGCGCAGTATTGTTTGCACCCGCGGGGGAGTTGGTGTTGCCCGCGCTCGAAGCGCTCGATCACGGCGGGACGCTGGCGCTCGCCGGCATCTATCTCAGCGATATCCCGCGGCTCGAATACGAACGCCATCTGTTCCACGAAAAGAATCTCCGCAGCGTAACCGCCAATACTCGCCGCGACGGCGAAGAGTTGCTGCGCATCGCGGGCGAGATTCCCATCCGCCCGCGCACCGAATCGTTTCCATTGGAGCAAGCCAACGAGGCGTTGCGGCGCTTGAAGTACGACGCGATTGCGGGTGCGGCCGTGCTGAGAGTCAGCCCCTGACGGACACAGTTCCCGCCGTCGGGCCGCTCTGGTATAGCTCGCGCCGCCTGAACGTAAGCATTCAACCGATTGCACTGGAGGACCACTCATGGGTTACGAATTCATCAAGTACGAGAAGGACGGGCGCATCGCCCGCATCATGATCAATCGGCCGGAGGTCCTGAATTCCCTGCACCCGCCGGCGAATCAGGAACTGTCGGCGATCTTCGACGACTTCGCGGGCGATCCCGAGTGTTGGGTGGCGATCGTCACCGGCGCGGGTGAGAAGGCGTTCTCGGCGGGCAACGACCTGAAGTACTCGGCGCAGCACGGCATGGGTGCGGTGGCGATGGGGAAGGGCGGTTTTGGCGGCCTGACCGCGCGCTTCGATCTGTTCAAGCCGGTGATCGCGGCGGTCAACGGCTTCGCGCTCGGCGGCGGGTTCGAGATCGCGCTCGCGTGCGACATCATCGTCGCCGCCGACCACGCACGCTTCGGTTTGCCAGAGCCCAAAGTCGGCTTGGCGGCGCTGGCCGGCGGTATGCAGCGATTGCCGCGCCACATTCCGCCGAAGATCGCGATGGGCCTGATGCTCACCGGCCGTCACCTCATCGCGGCGGATGCGCTCAAACTCGGCATCGTCAACGAGGTCGTGCCGTTCAAGGAGTTGGCCGCCACCGCGGATCGATGGGCGAATGAGATTCTCGAATGTTCGCCAACCTCGGTGCGGGCCACCAAGCAGGTCGCCCTACTCAGCGAGGGGATGCCGCTCGAAGACTCGATCAAGAAATCCTACCCGCTGGTCGGTGCGCTGTTCGGGTCGGAAGACATGATGGAAGGCGTCACCGCGTTTGCGCAGAAGCGCAAGCCGCAGTGGAAGGGGAAGTAACACTCGCACCGTCAGGGGTGCCGCAAATGACAGAAGCCCGAGGGACACTCTCCCTCGGGCTTCTGTGCTTGTCAGAGCGGGCGACCGGGTTCGAACCGGCGACTTCAACCTTGGCAAGGTTGCGCTCTAGCCAGCTGAGCTACGCCCGCGCGCACCCGAATCTAGCGAAGGATTGCCGCAGAGTCAAAACAGACGGAACGAACAGGCGGAACGAATACCAGGCCGGCACTGTGCGTCTAATCGGCTATGAATCGTATTGCGAAACACGAACTCCCCAAGCAGCGTGTCGCCGCGCGCGTGCGTCGTTTGGGGCTTGCCGTCCGTTCCGTGAACTCCAGTTTGGGACACGATCTGTTGGTCGACGATCATCTTCGGGTCAGTTTGCGGGTCGCCTTTCCCAGCATTCGCCATCATCGCGTACGCGTGGGAGGGCGCGAGTACCGCTATCGGTACCCCAGTTGGCACTTCAACTTTCACCACCACGGTGAGATGAAAGACCGCTATGCCGACTTCTTCGTCTGCGTGGCGGTCCCGCCGGCGAGCGCTTCACGTGCCGCGGAGATCTTTGTGATTCCGTGGGAGGGCCTGCGTGGCAAAACGTTCTCGCTGCACGCTGGCCGCCGCCGCTACGCGGGGCAATACGCACGCTATCGCGACGGTTGGGCGCAGCTCGTTGAGACAGTTCGGCGCGAAGCGACCGGGCTCCGCGCGGTTGCCTAACCTCAATCCAAAAAAGCAGAGGAAACCGCCGGTGCACGCCGATGAACGCAGACGCGGAATTCGACGCGCCTCATCGCTTGATCATCAAATGCACTTCGATGAGGTTTAGCGATCTCTCCGGCTTGTGCAGAAAGTTCTGATCGGCGGACATCGGCGTCTATCGGCGGTTCCATCTTGTTTTCGCTTTTGGGGCTAACGCCAAGTCGACCCCCTTGGTAGCGGGGACGGCTACGGGGTGGCGGTGATGGTTACCGAGTCGTTGTCGCTACGCCCGTCGGGGTCGCGAATGGTAATGGTTGCGTTGTACTCGCCCGCCTTTTCGTAGACGTGGTTTGGGCTCTGCTCCTTGACGTGCGGCGTCCCGTCGCCGAAGTCCCATTCGAATAGAGAGGGACCGTCGGTGCAGCCGCCTTCGGCCTGCATCGACGCGGTAAACGGCGCCTTGCCTTCGATGTTGGGAGGCACGGCGACGACCGCGCAGTGCGGCGGCTCGGGAGTGGTCGGCGGTGCTGGTGCAGCAGCCTGCGGCGGTGGTGGCGGCGGCAGCTTGCCCTCGATTCGTCTCGGCTGCGGTGGAGGCGGGGCTTCGGTACACGACCGACACGACGACGACAGCAAGGCCGTCGAAAGCAACAGACTGAGCAGCAACGAGCGGCGTACGAACGACATAGCGGCACTTTCTAGCGGGGCGGAGGCGTGGGCGTCAAGCCATCGGGGTCACCCTGTCAATCGGGGTCACCGTGTCGCCGGGGGTCAGTCTGTCGAAGGTCAGTCCGTCAGCTCCTCCCCCTCGGGTTCGGTCTGCTCGGGTTCATCCACTTGGATTTCGATCTCCTTGCTGCCCTGCTGTCCGTTGGTGTGGGTTACCGTGAGTTTCAGCGTGTAGGTCCCCGCCGTGCGGTAGACGTGTTCCGCGCTCTTGCCGCGAGTAGAGCCGCCGTCGCCGAACGTCCACTCGTAGGCGGCCACATCGTTCTCCATATCGTCCGGGACCACGGCGGACAGCTTCGTTTTCAGCGGCGCCGGGCCGATGTCGGGATCGGCTTCGATGTCGATGTCGAAGCCTTCCTCGGTGACGTCGATGCTAAACTCGCGCGTCTCGTCAATCTCCGGTCCGGCGAGCGTCAACACTGCCGTGTATTCGCCCGCGTTGCGGTAGCGGTGGATGGGGCTCTTGACGGTCACCGGTGGGCTGCCGTCGCCGAAGTCCCAGCGGAACGTGAGACCCGCAGGCGGATCGTCGATGGTGAGCGTGAACTCGACATCGAGGGGCGCGCCGCCAGAGGTTGGTTCGGCGTCGGCGTCGAAAGTGAAACTGCTGCCCGCCTCGTCCGCGTCGTCGTCGAACTCCTCAGGGGGTGGCGCGGTTGGGGCGATGATGAGTCCAGCTCCCATCGACGGAACGACGATGCGTCCGGCCGGGGGTGCCGCAGCGGAATCACCCACGTCAGCATCGCCTGCACCATGGCCGGCGCCAGTACGGCTGGTGGCGGAATGCCCCGCGTCGGTGCCGCCGGTCTCGCTATCGTTGGTACCGCCGCAACCGAAGAAACGGCAGCCCATCAGCGCGAGGCACAAGAGCAGCGGCGCGTGCGTGATCCATTGGCGTACTCGCGCGTTGCGATTCATCGCCAGTCATTTACTGGGGCCGCAGCGGCTCTGTCAATTCGCCGAGCGGCCGGCCTCGCGGAGAGCCACAATCGGAAGAAGAGAACTCAACGCAAAGTCGCCAAGGCGCGAAGGCGCAAAGCGAGTATTCCGTGAAAGAGAGCCCATCCCTTTGAGCTACTACTTCCGAAAGTCGTCGCGCTGCGCGAAGCGTTCTTTTTGCCCAGCCACTTTCGACTTTGGACTTTGAACCTTGGACTGTGAACTTCGGAATGCGGGCGAAGCCCGCCTCTGCGCCCCTGCGTCTCCGCGCCTCTGCGTTGAATTCTTTTCTTCGGATTGAGGCTAGGTTGCGTGGGTACAGGGCGTATGTTACCTGACCGCACGCGCGGCGGCGTACCCAAGTGGTTAAGGGAGGGGTCTGCAAAACCCCGATGCAGCGGTTCGAATCCGCTCGCCGCCTTTCTCGCCTGCATGCCCGGACCGGCTAGCCGGGGTGGTGGAACTGGCAGACACACAGGACTTAAAATCCTGTGGGGGTTTCCCCCGTGCGGGTTCGAGCCCCGCCCCCGGCATTTTGCATGGAGTCCGCATCATCTCGGCAAAACCCAGTTCCCGTTCTTGTCGTAGTGGGGTGACCGAGGGAACCCACACGCATTCCAGATTGCATCGAAGATCACACGGAGTTCACGGCCAGCGTCGAACGTGAGGCTCTCGATGGTGAGTTCCGGCACAAGCAACTCCGAACGCTCGATAGGTCTGCCAGCTAAGACGTGCGCCCCGGTGAACATCCGATAGCCGGACACGCCGATGAGGCTGAGCAGAACGGCGATCGGTGGTTCACAACCGAGTCCCGCCAACAACGCGCATGAAGTTCCCAAGGCGCCCACAAGTTCTTTTTCAAACGCGACGCTCGGAATCCAATTTCCGTCTGCAAAACGTGCGGGGCTTAAGAGGCCGCGGTCAATCGATTCAATGCATCCGTTACGAAAAAGCTGCACGTAAGATCCGACTCCAAGATGCTCGTCCTGGGACGTGAACCAAGTCAGAAATCCGTCGAAATTGAAACGAGAACTGCACCCGTTACTGTGCATCGGCGGTAGCGCCTCGGCCATGATTTGTTGCTTCGCCGGGTCCACGACGTTCGTCCCACCGGCGAGTGCGCTGTACGGCACCACATGAAGGGCCAGGTAGGGGCCAGCGCCAATCGAGACAGGCAGTTCACCGGCGACGATTCGGCCCAAGCGCTCGATCCGAAAGCTTCGAATGCGTTCCGTGATGGCTTCGGAAGCAGTGAACGCTCGGCGCAACTCGTAGACGTCCAGAGGGTACTTGCCGTTTGAGTTACGTGAGAAGAATCGCGACGACCCTCCGAGCACTACCATGTGTGGCGCGATCCAGCTCCGCGGCACGTGGATGGCGAGAACCGTGGTGCCAGTAGCTAACGGGACAGGCCTCATTTGTACACCAACGAGGCGCGGTTGAATCCCGTCTCGAATCAGGTTCTCTAGACGCTGAACTTCGGCATCAATGTTCTCACGGCCGACGCCCGGCGTCGCCACAGCAACCCCGTCCGCTTCCTGGACACCGTAGACCAATTCCCCGCCAATCGCGTTCGCAAACGAAGATACGTCAGCAAGAAACTCCTTCTTATCCCCTTCACCTCTCCCCGGCAGCGAGAGTTTGAACTCAAGACTGCTTCCTTCGCGCACTTGGTCTTCGACAAGCGATTCGATCTTAGTCGTAGTGAGTGCTTCCATAGGCGGCTGTCCTACCCGCTCGGCGCGCCATTGTGAAGCTGTACTTGACCGGTTGCGCGCCAGGAGGCACACATCGGGCGATTCATCCCCAACCGTTCCCCAACGGATCGGAAACGGGGTGCATCATCGGCAACCGCCGAAGAGGGCGTGGTGTGACGTGACGTCTCTTGCAGTTAGCTGCCGGCAGCGGTCGCCGGTGACGAGTGGTCTCGAACTTAAAATCCTGTGGGGGTTTCCCCCGTGCGGGTTCGAGCCCCGCCCCCGGCATCCGCCTCTCAGCGCAGGAGCAATGTCGATGGTTGCGCACGGCGCGCAATGCGATAGTCTCACCCCTGAAACTTGAACGATGACCCAGACCTCCGATCCGGCTCGGCTGTTTGCGGATAGAAGCGCAAGCTACGTTCGCTTCGTCCGCTTCGTGCGCTATCCGCAAGGAATTCGCGGCTATTTCCAAAGCTCCCCGCTCCTCCGTTCCGATCTCCGCGTGCTCGATGCCGGCTGTGGGACCGGAATCGTTACCCTCGCGTTGCGCGAGGCTCTCCTGAGTCGCGGCTTTCGTCCCGGACCGCTGCACGGCTTCGATCTCACTCCGACAATGATCGAGCGCTTCCACCAGTCGCTGCGAACGCGGGCGATCGCGGACGTCGACCTCGTGCAGGCCGACGTCCTCCGACTGGATACGCTTCCGGGCTCCTGGAACAACTACGATCTCATCGTCTCCGCCTCGATGCTGGAAT
>JBGOUW010000505.1:0-3684 GCA_041477755.1 Binatia bacterium | reverse complement strand
CCATGGTCTCAACTTCACCCTCGCAGCGAACGTTGGCGACGCAGACGGCTGCCGTGTGACCTGCGGCGCGAATCATCGCGACCGTTTCAGCGGCGCGCGCGGCGTCGATGTCATTGACCGCTACCGCGCAGCCGGCGCGCGCCAACCATACGGCGATAGCGCGGCCCGACCCGGCGCCCGCTCCCGTAACCAGCGCGCGTTTGTCTACCAGGCCGAGGTCGATCATCGGCAACAGTCTCGCTCCGCTCACGCGATCCGTAGCGCCACGCGCACGGCGTCACACGCGGGGTTGCGACGGGCCAATAGCTCTATCGCTTCGGGGAGGCGATCGAGCGTCAGCACCTCGCCGACGAGTGGTCCCACCGACAAGCGGCCGGTGGCGAGCAGATCGATGGCCGCGCGCATCGATTGGGTGGTCGCGCCGCCGACGCCCTGCATCGTCACCTTCTTGAGAATCAGGCGATCCGTAACCAGCCCGTCAACCGCACGCCCATGCTTGAAGCCGGCCAGTGCAATGCGGCCGCGCGACCGGACCAGCGCGACCGCGAGTGGAATCGTGGCCGTGGCTCCGTCGGCGACGTCGACGACCAGGTCGGCCATGCGTCCGCCAGTAATCTCGGTGACGCGCGCGAGCGCGTCCTCGGCGTCGACATCGATCGTGTGATGGACGCCGAGCTTGCGTGCGGCGGCGAGCCGCGTCGTGTCGCGTCCGGTGCCGGTGGCGATCACCATTCCCGCGCCTGCCACCAGCGCTGCGGCCATGCATGCGAGTCCTTGGTGGCCGGGCCCCTGAACCACTACCGTCTCGCCCGGCGCCAGCGCGCACACGGTCAGCCAGTGGATCGCGTTCGCGAGTGGCTCGAACAGCGTGAGATGTTCCGATGGCAGCGACGAATCGATGCGATGCACGATGGTACGCGGCTTCAGCGCCATGTACTCCGCGCAGCCGCCCCACAGGCCGGGCGCCTCGTCGAGTCCCATCGTGATGCCGTAGACGGCGATCGACTGGCAGAACGGCTCGAAGCGTCGGCAGCCGGGGCACGCGCCGCAGCGCAGCACCTCGTCGACCGCGACGCGGTCGCCCTCGGCCACACCCCACTGCGACGCGGCGGTCGGATCGATGGCGGCGATGCGGCCGACGATCTCATGACCGGGCACGATCGGAAACTTCGCCCCGGGCAAATGCAGCTCGCCGTGAAACTGCGCCAAGTCGGTTCCGCACAGACCCACCGCTTCGACACGCAACAGCGCGCCGCCCGGCGGCGGCGCGGGACGAGGCAACTCGCGCAGCTCGACTCGCCCATCGCCCGAGAACACGGCGGCTCGTACGACGCTCACATCATCCTTCCTTGGCCAGCAACCCGATCACCTGTTCGACCGCGGCGCGCGCTCGGGCCGCGATCAGGTCTTCGGCGACGCCGCCGATCGGCACGACCGCGATACGTGCGGCCGCCAGACCGTAACCGGCCGCCGACTGGCGAGCGAAGTCGGCGAAGCGCGCGGTCAGCACCGGCGAGCATCGCGTCGACACGCCCGGGCGTCGGTGGCACCACCGGCAACCCGTCACCCCAGCCGCGCCGCTCCAGGGAGTCCATCACGGCCTCGGGCGTGTCGTCGGCGAGTTCGATCAACTCGTGTGCGGTCGACGGGGAAGAGCCGACGGGATCAGCGGTGAGCATGCTGTCGCATTCTGTCTGCCTATCGACGCGACCGTCAAGCGGCGAGTTGGGGCGCCGCAGCTTCCTGTTTCAATCGGCGCCAGCGAAACGGCGACGCGAGTTGTTTGAGGTAGCGCTGCGGAAAGTCCGGCATGTTGGCGATGCCGATGGCGAGCGGCGGTTGGCGGTCGTGCGGGAGAAAGAAAGTGCCGAAGACGAGGTCCCAGACGATCAGATTCGAGCCGTAGTTGGCGTTGGCTTCGCGCACGGTGCGCGAGTGATGCCAGCGATGCGGCTCGGCCATGCTGAAGATCCAATTGAGCGGGCCGAGGCGGACATCGATGTTGCAGTGCTGCAGCATGCCGAAGACCGCGTCGAAGAGGGCGAAGAGCATGATGGCGGACTCGGGACATCCGAGCGTAATCAGTGGCAGGTACGCGACGATGGACGAGAGAATAAGATCGACGGGATGAAAGCGGGCGGCGTTGAGCCAGTACAGCCGCGGCGCGCTGTGGTGTGTGGCGTGGAAGCGCCAGAGGAAGTCATGCTCGTGCTGCCAGCGATGCAGCCAGTACTCGGGGAACTCGGCGATCACCAGTGCGAGCGCCATCTGCATGAGGAGCGGCCATTGGGTGGGCCACAGGTTTGCACCGCAGGCGCGCGACAAAGCTCCGGCTGCCACCACCCCTCCGGCCTGCGCCAGCGGACGGACGATCTGCGTCGTGCCCATGCCGGAGACCAGCGCATGGGCCAAGTCGGTCAGGACATCTCGATGAGAGCGGTTCCACTCGCTGCGAAACGGCAGGACACGCTCGGCGACGATGATGGCAGCGACGCCGACGAACTGGGTGACGAACAACGTGGTGGGCGCACCGAGGTGCGGCACGAGAAGCAGCGCGACGCCGATCGTTCCGCCCATGATCGCGGGGAAGACCAGCCATGGCTGCCAGCTCGGCGCGCGTTCGATCATTCAATCCAAGATTTCGCAGTCCAAGATTTCGAGCACCCGCTCGGAGGGGCGGGCGATGACCGCTTGCTTGCCGCGGATGATCACCGGGCGCTCCATCAGTTCGGGGTGCTCAAGCAGGAGGGTGATGACTTGCTCGCGCGACCGATAGTGCTGCTCGTCGAGACCCAGCTCCTTGAAGCGCTTGTCCTTGCGTACAAGCGCGGCTGGTTCCCCACCGAGTAGCCCGAGGATGCGAGTGAGGGTGGCCCGATCGAGCGGCTGCTTGAGGTACTCGACGACGTCGCACGCGACGCCGCGCTCGCGCAGGATGTCCAGCGCGCCGCGCGACTTCCCTCAACCAGGGTTGTGGTAGACCAGCACGCGTTCCATGGTGCTCGCTAGGTAGCGAAATGCGCGGCCGTCCGCAACGCTCGAGAGGTCAAGAGGCTGGGGTCTCACATTGGGTTGTGCGCATTTGGCAGCCGCTCGGCGGCGGCGATGGACAGCGGGCGGGCGCGGTAGAGGTCGGCGCATTGGCGGCACAAGCCATCGGTGGGTTGCCAATCGGCAAAGTCTTGCGCGATGCACGCGATGACTTCGTCGGGCAGGTCTTTCGGAGCGGGTTCGGGTGTGTAGGTGGAGAAGCGGCACAAGGGGCATTGGCCGCCGGCGACCAAACCGCGCGCGGCATCTGATGCGTGGGATGCGTGCGGCGTCAGCGCGAACGCAACCAGATCCGCGTGCGAGCACGCGGTGCCATCGAAGAAATGCTCGAACGTTTCGTCGGCCGCGGCGCCGAGACCCGGGAACGCTCCAACGAAACCGCGGTAGGCAACCGCCTTCGCGTCGGGGCTGGCGACATCGCGGCGGTGAAGGCGGCCGGCGATGCTGACGTTCCACAAAGCCCGGTAGCGATCGCGGAGCAGTCGCTCGTACGACGGGCCACCATCGACGCTCGGCAGGGTGGGTTCATAGCCGAACACCGCGTCGACCATATCCGCGACGTGCAGTAGCTCGAAGCGCAGCAGTGTGAGCAACGCGACTGGATCGTCGAACAGCACGACGCGCAGGCGGATG
>JBGOUW010000210.1:0-8114 GCA_041477755.1 Binatia bacterium | reverse complement strand
GATCCACGGGGGTGACCTCCCCGTGGCGGGCGGCGCGTTCCCGGGGGGCTCGGTTGTTATCGAGTGTATTGCGCACAGCGCTCTTTGCTCACCCTGTCTGGTCTTTGGGGTGGCACCGGCATCTTGCGGGTGCGCGACGGGCTGGAAGCCTGTCCACCGGAGATTCACGCGGCGCTTCGCGGCGGTGGTGCGACAGCGGTCCGAGTGAACCCGTCGTCACGGCTCACCAGCCCACGCGGGGAAATCCAAATGTGCCGTTCGGGATCGGCGACGGCGTAACCAATCGGCGCGGCATGTTTGCCCTCCCGCTGCGCGCTCTCCACCACCCGCGGTGCGTCCTCTGGATCAACTACGACGCAGAAGCCGACGCCCATGTTGTAGACGCGGAACATCTCCGCATCGTCGAGCCCGCCACGGCTCTGGATGACTGGAAAGATCGGTGGCACATCGAGCAGCGCATCAATGACGAATCCCACCGGGGCCGCCACTCGCGTGAGGTTGAGGAAGCCGTCGCCGGTCACATGGATCATCGCCTTGATCGCCAGGCTGGCGTCGAGCATCCGCAGCACTTCCCGCACGTAGATGTGAGTGGGGATGAGCAGCTCCTCGCCCACCGAGCGCCCCAGTTCCGCGACGTGATCGGTGGCGCGCAGTTTCGCCTGTTCGAACAGCACGCGACGCGCGAGCGTGAAGCCGTTGCTGTGAATGCCGCTGCTGGCGATGCCGACCACCACATCGCCGGGGCGCACGTCCTGCCCGATCAGCACGCGCGCCGGATGCACCGTGCCGATGCAGGTGCCGACCAGGTCGAACGCGTAGCCGTTGCGCGCGCCGTGGAGCATCTCGCGCACCTGCGCGACTTCGCCGCCAGGGATGTTGATGCAGGCACGACACGCGCCTTCGTAGAAACCCTTGGCAATCTCGCCCAAGAAGTTCGGATTCGCCTGCTGCACGGCGATGTAGTCGACCAGCGAAATCGGGCGCGCGCCGACGCACAGGATGTCGTTGGCATTCATCGCCACGCAGTCGATGCCGACGGTGTCGTACCGCTCCAGCTCTTGCGCCACCAGCAACTTGGTGCCGACGCCATCGGTGGAGATCGCGAGGCCGATCTCCGCTGTCAGGGTCAGCACGTTGGCAAAGTAGCCGAGCGGCAACTGCGGCCGGACGGCGTTGAACTCGAAGGTCTTGCTGATCCAATCAGCGAGTTCGCGCAGGCCGCCGTGGACCTGCAGCGTTTCGACGCCGGCTTCGTCGTAGCTGAAGGACTGTTTCGCCATCGGCGATCTTCTATCCTCTCCGCCCCGGCGAGAACAACCCCGTCAACGGAGCTCGTGGTCGCGCCCCTCGATACGCGGGGAAACGGGAATCCGTATTCCCGAGTAGCCCCGAAGGGGCGTACCGAGGGACCGCGCGCGCGCGCCTGTGCGGTTGACCGACGGCGTGGCGGTGATAAAGCCTAGCCACCATCACAGCCCAAGCCCGGCGGAGGATCAGCCATGGTCGTGCAAAACTGGATCGAAGTGATTCAGACCGCGAACCTCTCCAAAGACAAGGAGATGGATCCGGTCTCCAAGTGGCTCATCATCGTGCGTGCCGCGGTGTTTTCGATGACGCTGACGTCGGCGCTCATCGGCGGGCTGCTCGCGGCTGCGGCCGGCTCGTTCAGTTGGACGCCGTTTCTGCTGGCAACAACGGGACTGCTGCTGGCGCACGCCGCCAACAACATGATCAACGACTACTACGACCTCGCCGGCGGCGTCGACACGGCCGACTATCCGCGCGCGCTCTATGCGCCGCATCCGATTCTCTCGGGCCTCGTCACCAAGACGACCCTGCGCAACGCGATCCTGTTGGTAAACTTCATCGACGTGGTGATCGCCGCGTATCTCGTCTCATTGCGCGGCTGGCCGGTGGTGGTGTTTGCGGGTCTCGGCTTCTTCATCAGTTTCTTCTACGTCGCGCCGCCGATCCGGTTGAAGCACATCGGCCTCGGCGAGATCGGCGTCTTCCTAGTGTGGGGCCCGCTGATGACGGGTGGCACCTACTACGTGACCGCCGGCAACATCCCCGCGTGGGTGTTTGTCGCGTCGATCCCGTACGCCATCGTGGTCATGACCGTGTTGATGGGCAAACATCTCGACAAGTTCGAGTTGGACAAGGGCAAGGGCATCCACACGTTGCCGGTGATCCTCGGCTACGACACCGCTCGTTATGCGACGATGGCGCTGATGATCGCCTTCTACTTCGTCGTGCTCGGCATGGTCGCTGCGGGCACGCTCGGCGTGTGGACCTTGTTGGTGGTGTTCTCGCTGCCGCGGCTGTTCCGCGTATTGAAGATCTACTCGCAGCCGAAGCCGGCCGCGCCGCCGAAGAACTTCCCGGTGTGGCCGCTGTGGTACGTGGCGGCGGCATTCTACCTCACCAAGCTGGCGGGCGGGTTGTTCATCCTCGGCTTGGTCCTCAACCTGATCCTGCCAGGCCGCTTGTTCTGATTCGTCCCTTCTCCCTCTCCGTCTGGGAGAGGGTTGGGTGAGGGCTGTCGAGTGGCCCGCTACGACATCGTCACCTTCGACTGCTATGGCACGTTGATCGACTGGGTCAGCGGCATCACTGACGCCATCGCCGACGCGGCGCGGCGCGCCGGCCATGCGGTCGCTCGCGAGGCGATCTTTCCGGCGTACCTGCGCACGGAGGTAAAGGTAGAAGCAACCGCGTATCACCCGTACCGCGTAGTCCTCGCCGACACCGCAAGTCGGCTCATACAAGCCCGCGCACGGGCACTTCCTCGACGCGCGCCGGCACATCGGCAGCGCGCGCTGGCTGCACGCGGCGCAGAGCCACTACCACGACGTGGTGCCGGCGAGCGCGCTCGGGATTCCTACTGCATGGGCCAATCGTCAGCACGAGACGCTCGCACCGGGTGTTGTATGACCGTCGCACGAGGTGCGGGACCTCAAGGCGTTGGCCGATTGGCTGGCGCCATGAATTGCCGCTCGGCTGCGCTCACACAGGCGGGACGACTGTGCCACTGATCCGGCCCCTCCCGTTGATGGTGGCACAGGCATCTTGCCTGTGTCCTACTGACGCATGACTGCCGCCCTGATCATCTTCGCCGTTACGTACCTCGTCCTCGTCATCGGTGAGCTGCCTGGTTTTCGTGTCTATCGAACCAGCGCGGCGTTCATCGGCGCGGTCTGCATGGTGGCATCCGGTGCGCTTCCGGCCGATCGGTTGCTCACGGCCATCGACTTCCCCACCTTGGTACTGTTGTTCTCGATGATGATCGTGGCGGCGTGCCTGCGATTGTCGGGCGCGTTTCGCCTCGTAGCCGACCTCGTGCTGCGCCGCGCGGCCGGACCGTACCAGCTGTTGGCCGTCGTGGTGCTGCTGGCGGGCGTGCTGTCGGCCTGCTTCGTCAACGACGTGGTGTGCATCGTACTCGCGCCACTGCTGCTCGACGTGCTGCGCGCGCTCGGGCGCAAGCCGGTACCGTATCTGATCGCACTCGCCACGGCGGCCAACATCGGCAGTGTCGCGACGATCATCGGCAATCCGCAGAATATGATCATCGGGAGTCTGTCGGGAATTCCTTATCGTTCGTTCGCCGGGGCGTTGTGGCTGCCGGCGCTGGCTGGACTGGGCATCGCGTACGTGTTGATCGCGGTGATTTTTCGGCGCGACTTGCACACTGGGGGGTTGGCGACGCCCGCGCGGCGTTCGCTCGTGCGCGTGCACCGCTGGCTCGCGCTGAAAAACGGAGCGATCACGCTGTTGCTGCTTGGCGCACTGATCGCCGGCGCGCCCATCGCCCTCAGTTCGGCGGCCGCCGCCGCGTGGATGCTGTTCACGCGGCGGGTCAAGCCGGCGAAAGTGTTCGCGCTGATCGATTGGGAGTTGCTGGTGCTGTTCGCGGGGTTGTTCGTAGTCGTCGGTGGCTTGGAACACGCCGGACTCGACGCCTGGCTGCACATGCAGTTGCAGTCATCGCCCGCCTTGGTATCCGACGCCTGGTTTGCGGCCGCGAGTGTTGTACTCTCGAATGTAGTCAGCAACGTCCCCGCGGTGCTGCTGCTCAAACAAGTGGTTCCCGTGTTCCCCAACGCAACCCACGCGTGGCTGCTGCTAGCGCTGAGCAGTACGTTGGCGGGCAATCTGACGATTCCGGGATCGGTCGCCAATCTGATCGTGGTCGAAGCCGCGCGCCGGCGTGGCGTCGAGATCCGTCCGCTCACCTACATGTTGGTCGGCGTGCCGCTGACGGTGGTAACTTTGATGGTCGGAATGGTGTTGCTGGGTACGGCGTGAAACGAACAGCCCAACGCTTTCGTCACCGCGCGCCAGGCATCGCCAACTCAGCCAGCACGCGGTCGGGCGCAGTGCCAGTGCGCGCCGGCGTGGGCGTCGCCGGCACGTCGATGTAACGGATGACATCGGCGGCAAAGGTGACGCGATCGCCGGTGCTCTCAACCAAACGAAAGCCGATGGCGGCATCGCCGCCCTTGTCGCGTGCGCGGCGTTGCAACGCGGCCTTCGCGTCGGCGATCGTCATGTCGTCGTTCGCAACGATCTGGACGATTCCGAGCGATTCGCTCCGGCGTTCGGTGTTGGGCTCGGTAGTGAGCGGCGGTGCGCTGTCGTCGCCGCTCGACTCGGTGGCCGGGAAAACTATATCGACCCAGTCGCTGGCAGTGTCGTTGACATCGACAACGCGCACCTTCACACGCAAGCGCCGATCGTAGTCGGGCCGCGTGGCGCACGTGACTGGCACGCGCCCGGCGAAGCCGTCGCGGTCGTCGGCGTTGACGTCCCAGTGGCCAGCGAGGGTGCGCGGATCGTGATCGTCGGCAAATCGTGCGCGGTACTCGATCCGCGCGAGCGGTGCCCCGGTGGGTGTGGCGCGCAGCGTGATCCACCACGCCGTGTCCCACAATTTTATCCAGCCGCTGTCGGCCGCCAGCGTACGCCGCTGGTGGGGAGTGGCCGCGAGCGACGGTGCGGCACCGGCGTGCGCAAACGAGGTCAAGAAAAGAAAGATGACGATAGCCGCCCCCATCGCTTGGCGCGGCGGATCGAAGGTGTAGGCGGGCCGAACGGACGTTTCACTCGTTCGCAATATCGATCTGGCGTGTCGAGCGATGATTCGCATGCGGGCATGTCTTAGTCCCGACAGGAGAGGAAGCCAACACCGGATAGCTTGTAGCGCCAATCGGCGCTACAACGTCGCTTGAATGGCTCGGCGGGTCATCATCTTCAAGCCGCAGGCGCTTGATCACCTCGGATGGCTGCCGGTTCGCGAGCAAAGGATGGTCACCGACGGAATCCGCCGACATCTGGGCGACAATGACCCCTTGATCGAGACCCGCAACAAGTTTCGCCTGCGTCGCACCAGCGATCTGGCCGACTACGAGCTGCGGCTTGAGGATCTACGGGTGTTCTACCGGGTCGCAGGGATCGAGGTGTGGATCACAGTGGTTGGTCGCAAACGCGGCAACGCTCTCATCGTGGCAGGCAAGGAGTACACCTTATGAAAATTGAATCGGTCCGGGTAGTGAGGGAGCGGTTGAGCGAGATGATCAAGACGCTACCGCAGGGGCCTGTCATCATCACAAAGAACGGGCGGCCGTGCGCAGCGCTGGTTGCGCTGGGAGAGAACGGTGATTTGGAGGCCTTCCTGATCGCGCATCACCCGCGCCTCGGCGCGCTCATCGATCGCGGCGCGGCACAGAGTGGTGGCGTCTCCCTCGCCGCCGTCGAGCAAGCGGTGTCACGGCGCGAGCGCAAACCGAAACGACGAGCGGCGTAGGGCGACGCCGCCCGACTTTCGATGTTGCCGGCCAGCGAGGCGGCGGGTCTCACGATGTCTGTTCACTCGGCGGGGCCTGTGCAAGATCGTCTTCTTCTTTTTCCGCAAGACGGGCGACACCGACGACTTTCTCGCCGTCGGTGAGGTCGATCAAACGCACTCCTTGCGTGTTGCGGCCGATGACTGAGATGCCGCGCACTGGTGTGCGAATAAGTTTGCCGCCGTCGGTGATCAGCATGATGTCATCGTCGTTGGTGACCATGCGCACACCGATCACGGGACCGGTCTTGTCGGTGGTCTTCATCGTAATGATGCCTTTGCCGCCTCGTCGTGTCAGGCGATACTCGTCCATCTCGGTGCGCTTGCCGTAGCCGTGTTCAGCCACGGCGAGGAGCGTGGCGCCGAGCTGCACCACGTCCATCGCCACAACCTCGTCGTTGTCATCGAGCGTGATGCCGCGCACGCCGTGGGTGCCGCGGCCCATCGGGCGGACATCGCTCTCTTTGAAACGAATCGCTTGGCCCTCGCGGGTCGACAGAATGATCTCCTGGTCGCCCTCCGAGAGACGCACGCGGATCAGCTCATCGTCGTCGTCGAGCGCGATGGCGATGATGCCGGCGCGGCGCGGGTTGGCGTATTCCATCAGCGCGGTCTTCTTCACTGTGCCACGTTTGGTGGCGAACATGACGTAGCGGTTTTCTTGGAACTCGCGGACCGACAGGAAGGCGGAGATCTTTTCGTTGGGTGCCAGGTTCAACAGGTTGACGATCGCCTTGCCGCGGGTGGTGCGCCCACCCTGCGGGATCTCGTGCACCTTGGTCCAGTATACCTTGCCCTTGTTGGTGAAGAACATGATGTACGAGTGGGTCGAGGCGACGAAGAGGTGCTCGACGAAATCTTGGTCTTTCGTGGTGGCGCCGATCTTCCCGCGGCCACCCCGGCGCTGGGCGCGGTATTCGGTGACCGCGTTGCGCTTGATGTAGCCGTCGTGGGAGATGGTGACCACCATGTCCTCTTCGACGATCATGTCCTCGATGGAGATATCGGTGGCCTCGTCGACGATCTCGGTGCGTCGCGCGTCACCGTAGCGTTCCTTCACCTCACGCGATTCGTCGACGATGATCTTGTAGACCTCGCGTTCGTCGGCAAGGATTTCCTTGTAGCGAGCGATCTCCTTGATCACCTCATCGCGCTCTTCGAGGATCTTGTCGCGCTCGAGCCCGGTGAGGCGCTGCAGCCGCATGTCGAGGATCGCCTGGGCTTGCAGCTCGGAGAGACCGAACTGCTGCATCAGGCCGCTCTTAGCGATGGCCGGATCCTTGGCGGCGCGGATGAGCCGGATCACCGCGTCGAGGTTGTCGAGGGCAATCTTGAGGCCATCGAGGATGTGCAGCCGAGCATCGGCCTTGCGTAGCTCAAAGGCGGTGCGGCGGGTCACGACCTCCTTGCGGTGGCCGATGAATACCTGCAACGCGTCCTTGAGGTTCAACAGTTTGGGTCGGTTGTCGACGATGGCGAGCATGATGACGCCAAACGATTCTTGCATCGGCGTCAGCTTGTAGAGCTGGTTGAGGACGATCTCGGGGACGGCGTCGCGCCGCAGCTCGATGACGATGCGCATGCCGTCGCGGTCGGACTCGTCGCGCAGATCCGAGATCCCCTCGATTTTCTTGTCGTTCACCAACTCGGCCATGCGCTCGATCAGGCGGGCTTTGTTGATCTGGTAGGGGATCTCGTTGACGATGATGGAGACCTTGCCGGTCTTCTTGTTGGTCTCCGTCGTGGCGCGGGCACGCATCTGCAGGATGCCCTTGCCGGTGTGGTAGGCTTCACGAATTGCGGCACGTCCATGGATGAAGCCGGCCGTTGGGAAGTCGGGGCCTGGAACATACTGCATCAAGTCGGCGACGGTCAGTGCTGGGTTCTCGATCAAGGCGATCAGCGCGTCGACGATCTCGCCCAGGTTGTGCGGCGGGATGTTCGTCGCCATGCCGACGGCGATGCCGGAGGAACCGTTGATTAGCAGGTTGGGGATGCGGGCCGGCATCACCACCGGTTCGCGCAGGGTCTCATCGTAGTTGGGAACGAAGTCGACCGTGTCCTTGTCGAGATCGGCGAGCAACTCGCTGGCGATGCGGGCCATGCGGACTTCGGTGTAGCGCATGGCCGCAGGGGCATCGCCATCGACCGAGCCGAAGTTGCCTTGGCCGTCGACTAACGGGTAGCGCAGCGAGAAGTCCTGCGCCATGCGCACCAGCGTGTCGTACACCGCGGTGTCGCCGTGCGGGTGATACTTACCGATGACGTC
>JBGOUW010000149.1:0-9782 GCA_041477755.1 Binatia bacterium | reverse complement strand
GTAGGGGCGAGGCATGCCTCGCCCGTCCGTCCCCATCAGGGCCGTTGCGCGAGGCGGAGGGCGACGCATGCGTCGCCCCTACACCGGACGCTCCCAACGCCGCGCCACATTCCAAACAGAACTTCGCACCTGGCGGGAGCTGTACGCCGCACTGCGTGCATGCGAGCGTTAACCGCGCGCCGCATTCGAGGCAGAACTTGGCGCCCGGTGGGTTATCGTGCCGACACTGAGAACACTGCATGAGTGTGTTTGTGTTCCAGATCGATCACAGCGTTGTCAAGCGGCGAGTCGGTTGTTGGGAGGCGAGGAGAGGTTGCGAATCAGGAGGAAGACCATCTCCACCTATAGACGGAGCATGGTATTCACCGACGTGCGTTGCTCCAACGCGCGCATCCGCGCTCGTTTCAGCACACGCTCGTCTATCGCGATGGTGAGAACGGCCATGTCCCCATCCGTGCGACACAGGGCGCCGGTGGTTCTCGACTTAGCGCCGCACCGCGTACACGCCGACAGTGCCGCAGCCTTCGGGGCCGCGAATGGTGGCTTCGAGATCAAGGGAGTCGGGCAAGGCGTGCAACATTCGCCCCGCCCATGGGCCGTCGACGGCGTCGATGAGGTAGTCGGCGCGGTGCGTCCTTAGATATGCGAGCAGCTCCTTGGGATCGAACCCCGGCCCATTGCGAATCACCGGCCAGACATCGGCACTGGTGAGGCCGCCGAGATCCACTATGTAACGATGGCTGTGGTAGCCGATCGCGCCAATCGGTTCGAGCGCTAGGCGCGCGTCGGGCGCCGTGTGCTCGGCGAGCCATCGGCCGGCGATCGTCTTCGTGCCTTCGCACGCGACCCAGTCGCGATAGCGTGGCAGCGCGCGCCCGCACAGCGCAACGTGCGCGAATAGAATCAACACAAAGAGCGCCCGCCACGATCGCTGCGCAAGTCGAGCGATCGCGGCGAGCGCAATCGGGATCAACCAGGGCAACAGATGGACGAAGTACCGCAGCTTCACCAGCGGGAAGAACAGCGCGTAGGCGATCGCCGACAAAACCAGCAACAGCAGCGGCGCTCGTACGGCCCGGCTCACGTGCGCGAGACCGAACGGGAGTAGCAGGAGCCACGGAATCAGGGCGCGCGCCTGGCCTTCGGTGAACAGCAAGGCCACCCGTTCCAGCGTGCGCAGCGTGAACGTGACCCGTGCGACGATCGGCAGCGCAGAAAACTCGGCGCGCGTGATCCCGTACCAGCCCGGCAGAAATACCAGTAGCTTGCCAATCCGCGTCGGGGGCAGGAACGAGCCGCTGACGTGATGACAGTAGAGCGCCCACGGTAGTGCGCCCGTGATCAGACACGCGGCGATCGTTGCGAGTGCTCGGCGACGCGGGCGCAATACCAGCAGCACCGGCGCCAGCAGGAGGTTGTCGGGACGTGCGAGATACGCCAACCCGGTCGCGGCGCTTGCCAGCAGACCGGCGCGCTCGATCGCGGCGATCGCGGCCGCGACCAGCAGCATGTTGAGCGCAACCTCCATCCCGCTGATCGCTTGGCAAATGAACACGGGAGAGAGCGCGGCAATCACGCCGGCGACACGCGCGACAGGCGCCCGTCCATCGGCCTCGACGGCCCAGGTCATGATTGCCAACGCGCCGCCAAAGCAAACCGCGCCGACTGTCTGAGCGATGAGGATCAGGTCTGCCTCGGTGAGCCAGCGAACCCCGGCGAGCAAGCACACCCACAGCACGCTGGTGACTCCAGCGCTGGGCTCCCCGGTGTTGAACGCGAGCCCGTCGCCGCGGGCAAGATGGTCGGCGTAGCGCAGGAAGATGTACGCATCGTCGTCGATCAAGCCGGAGGCGGCGTGGGCGAAGATGAGAGCGATGGTGGTGCCGAGCATCCCGACGATCAGTGACCAGGCGATAGAAGAGAGATTCTTCACTTCGCTCAGAACGACATGAGGGTTCGATTGGCGATGGATGGGGCTATTGGTCATCTCGTCGGCGGGCTTTATGAGCCGGCCGCGCATCCGTATACTCGCCGCGCTATGGAAGGGAAACGAGACGAGACATGAGTGGATCAATGCGGGGTGAACTGGGTAGGCTGTTCGATGCTGCCGTCTGCGCCTACGGCCGCGCGCTGTTCGGGCTGGAAGGGATGAACGGCGTGTGCCGCCTCCTTGCCCACGCGCCCAAGCGCTCGGTGACTCCGCTGCTGCGGGCGTTCGGTGCGCTGATTGGCGACGATACGGATGTCGAGATGTTTCTCGTCATCCACAACGCCGACCCGGATTTCCGCAATCTCACCGTCGGCGCCCACTGCCATATCGGCAAGCAAACATTTCTCGATTTGCGCGCACCGATTGCGATCGAAGATCGTGCCACCGTCTCGATGCGAGCGATGCTGCTGACCCACACCGACGCCGGGCACAGTCCGGTGAGCGATCGGTACCCACGAACCACCGCGCCGCTGCGCATCGGTGCTGGCGCGTACATTGGCGCGGGCGCGACAGTGCTGCCGGGCGTGACGATCGGCGCCGCGGCCATCGTCGGTGCGGGCGCGGTGGTCATCCGTGATGTCGCGCCAGGAACCGTCGTCGTGGGCGTGCCGGCGATTGAGATTGATCCGCACCCGGCAGAGTTCACTCGCCCTGCGCAGTGAGCGGGAACCACGGTACCGATGAACGGCCTCGAAGCTGACCGGCAGCCAATGCCCGTGAGCAGCGCCGCGCTGCTCACCTTCGCGTCGCAAATCGCCCAGCTCGCGGCCGGGACCATCACCGCGGTGTTGGTCGCACGGCTACTGGGACCGGCGGGCAAGGGCATCGTATCGCTGGTCACGTTGACCGGCGGACTCGCCATCACGTTCGGCGGTTTGGGCGTGCCGATGTACCACGGTTGCGTCGCTGGCAAGGGCGAGTTCTCGCGCGCCGCGCTGCGCATCAACGCGCTGGTGTGCGCCGTCCTCGGTTCACTAGTGATGGCACTATTCGGCGCGCTGGTGTGGTCGAGCGGTACCCTGGCCGTATCGGCGGTGCCAATCGTATGGGTGATCGCGACGGTGCCAGCGGGTCTACTGATGAAAAATCTCGCCGGCATTTTTCAAGGCGAAGGGCGCTTCGGTGAGTACAATGCGGTGGCGCTGGTCATGTGGCTGGTGATTCTGGTGGTGACTGCGGCGTTGGTGTTCAGCATCGGCGGCGTTCATGCTGCGCTGGCGGCGTGGTGGCTGGGCCATGTTGTGGCGTCCACTCTGGCGTGGCGGTGGACGCGCGGAGGTGCGTCGAGCAGGCCGAACGTCGCGCTACTGCGGACCTCGCTCGAATTCGGTCTGGCGGTGTGGTGTGTGCAACTGATCGGTGAAGCCAACTGGCGCTTCGACAACTACGTCGCCGCGTTCTTCGGCGGCGTGGAAGGAGTCGGCTACTATTCAGTCGCAGTCAGCATCACGAATTTGCTTTTCCATCTGCCGGCGGCCATCGGCACCGGCGTATTGCCGCGGATGGCGACGGCGACCGGTGCCGATGCGGCCCGCCTCGCCGGCGTCGGGTGTCGCATCAGTTTGTGGAGCAGCGCCGCGTTTGCGCTCGTGCTCGCGCTGCTGGCGCGGCCGCTGATTCGATTGCTCTTCGGTGCCGCCTTCGAACCCGCCGTAGTCCCGTTGCTGTGGCTGCTGCCCGGCATTGTCCTCTACGCGCTGGCGCACGTGACGACGAGCTACTTCTATGGTCAAGCCGGAAGGCCCATGCTAAACGGCCTCGTGGCTCTGATCTCGTTGGTAGTTGGGTTGGTGGCGAGTGTTCTGCTCGCGCCGCGCTATGGATTGGCCGGTATCGCTGCCGCGGTTTCGATCGGGCGCAGCGTCGCGATTGCGGTCAATCTGTGGATCTTCACGCGCTTGTCAGGTTGCCGGTTGATCGATGCGTTGCTGCCGCGCCGCAGTGATCTGGCGATCGTGCTGACGCCGTTGCGGCAACTCTGGCCGCAGGCGAGGCCGGTATGATTCCCGTCTTCCGCCCGTCGTTCGACCACGAAGAGATCGAGGCGTTGCGCGAACCGTTCGCGACCGGCTGGGTCGGCACCGGGCCGAAGACCAAGCAGTTCGAGGAACAGTTCGCGGCGTTCTGCCACGTCCCGCACGCGGTGGCGGTCAATTCCTGTACCTCGGCGCTATATCTCACGCTGCGCGCCGCCGGTGTCGAAGGGGGTGAGGTGATCACTCCGGCGATGACCTTCGTTGCGACCAATCACGCGATCCTGGCGGCCAAGGCGACGCCGGCGTTCGTCGACATCGAGCCGACCACGCTCAATGTCGATCCGCGCGACGTCGCCCAGCGCATCACGCCGCGCACGCGCGCGGTGATCGCGATGCACTACGGCGGGCACTCCTGCCGGCTCGACGAGTTGTTGGAGATCACCCGCGCCCGCGGTATCCCGCTTATCGAAGATTGCGCCCACGCCACCGGCGGGCGCTACCGCGAGCGGCCGCTCGGCTCGCTCGGCGCGTTCGGCTGCTTCAGCTTCCAAGCGATCAAGAACGTCGCCACCGGCGACGGCGGTATGATCACCCTGGGCGACGCGGCCGTGGCCGAACGTCTGCGGCGCATGACCTGGCTCGGCATTAGCCGCGACACCTGGGCGCGATCGAGCAGCGGGGGCTACAACTGGGAGTACGACGTCACCGAGGTCGAGTTGAAGTATCAGATGAACGATATCGCGGCCGCGATCGGCCTGGTTCAGCTACGCAAGCTCGACCGCACCAACGGCCGCCGGCGGGCGCTCGCCGCGCGCTATAGCGCCGCGCTGCGGGACCTCGATGGAGTTGAAGTGCCCCGTGAGGAACCGTACGCGCAGAGCTCGTGGCACAACTATGTGATCAAGGTTGCGCGGGCGCCGTGGCGGGATCGCCTGGTCGATTTTCTGCGGGTGCGCGAGATCGCCGCGGGCGTGCACTATATGCCGAGCCATCTCTACCGTCTCTACGAACCCTACCGTGTGGCGTTGCCGGTTACCGAGGAAGTGTGGTTGCGAGTGGTGACCTTGCCGCTATTCCCTGATCTGTCCGACGCCGATCAAGATCGCGTGATCGCGGCGGTGCGGGACTTCCGCCGTCAGGTGTGAGGATGGCCTCCTCCGCGATCCATCAAGCGGAGCCGCGCGTTGTTGCCGCACCGGCCGATGCCGAGTGGGACGAATTCTGGCGCGGTCATAGTGTCGACAGCGAGATTGCGATGGCCGACTTCTATGGCCTGCGCCATGTGTTGCTGAAGTTCCTGCCGCGCCACGGTACCATTGTCGAAGCCGGCTGTGGTTTGGGCCGCTACGTCTTCTACCTGCGTGGCCTTGGCCTGCGCGCGATTGGCTGCGAGCGGTTGCTGCCCGTGCTGGTGGCGGCGCGGCGCTGGGCGCGGCGCGAGCGGGCTGTGGATGCCGGCGCGTTCAACGCGGCCGACGTGCGCGCGTTGCCGTATGGCGACGCCTCGCTGGCCGGCTACATCTCACTCGGCGTGGTCGAGCACTTTCCGGAAGGTCCCGACGGCGCGATCCGTGAGGCGTACCGTGTGCTGCAACCCGGTGGGATTGCCATTGTCGAAGTGCCGAGCGCGCGCGCGTTTGACGGCTACGTTCACCGAGCGAAGCGCGTGGTCGCGTCATTGATCGGGCGCGCGCGCCGGCCCGATGAGACGATGCACGAAGAGCCGCTCGCGCCGGCTGCCCTCGGTGACGTGTTGCGACGCGCCGGATTCGCGCTGCTCTACTGCGGTGCCGTCGATCTGATCTATCCGGCGTGGGCGCTCGGTGTCGCCCCGCGTTGGTACGTTGCGTTGCACCGCGCCGAGCAGACGGTGTTGCGTCGATGGGGTGGGCTCGCGATCGCGGTGGGGGTCAAAACCGCGCCTGATCAGATGGCCTGCTTCGTCTGCGGTACGCCGTCGGCCCCCCGTGCGGATGTTGCCGTCGGGTTGTGCGACGGCTGCCGCGCAGCGCTCCCGGGCGATATCATTGCGGCCTACAACCCGGCGCGCATCGGAAGTGTCCACTGGCAGCATTTGCAGCGTGAGGCCGCAGTGCCGGCGGCGGCTTGTTCGGTTTGTGGCGGCGTGTACGTGCCCGACGCGCACTTCGATGATTGGGGCTTTGCCGTGCCGGTGTGCGGTGTGTGCGTACAGAAGCCGGTGGTGAATCTCACGCTGGCACAGCGCGCACTCAAGCGCGTGTGGCGACCGCGCGGAAGCTGCGCCGCATGACGATCCTCGAACCGGTGATGCCGCGGCGGCGGCTGCTGACGCACGCCGCACTTGCGGTTGGCGCGGCGGTGATCGTGGGCGGAATCGTCGGCCGCTTCAGCACTTGGTCGGCGATCCTGCTGTTGCTGTTTCTCGTCGTTCTTGCCGCGATCTGTCTCAGCCCGGAATTCGCGCTCGGTTTCGCGATTCTTGCCCAGACGAACTTCCTCGGCCTCATCGATCCCGAGCTGTTCAGCATCCCAGGGCTCTTCAAAGTCAGTGACCTCGCGTTTGTGTTGCTGGCAATCCCGTTTCTCGAAGATCTCGCCACCGGCCGCTTCCGCATCGCTCGCTTGCGATCGCCGTTCGTGTGGCCGGTGGCGTTGATCATCGCGCTCGCGCTGTTCAACATCGTGGTGCCGAATCTCCGCGATGGTGTGCCGCTCGATCTCGGCTTTCGCGCCGGCCGCCGCTATCTCTTCTATGGAACGTTCTTCGTCGCCTTCTACGTGCTGACCGACTCGCGCCGGTTGCAATTGGTGATGCGCGGCTGTCAGGCGGCTGGCGCCGCGGCGGCGCTGGTGGTCATCGGAGTGTTCTTCACCGGCTCCGAGTGGTTGTCGGGCGGTATGGTGACGGGGCTGTTCCCTACCGCGGAGGAATTCACGCGGCCGTACTCGCCGGCGTTCCCGCTGATCATCCTTGCGTTCTTCGACGCGCTGGCGCGCACGCTCGCGGCTGGTGGGCGCGCCCGCGGGTGGACCACCGCCGTGCTCGGCGTGACCGCCGTGGGCATTCTCGTCGATCTGTCGCGCAATGGCTGGCTGGCGGTGATCGTCGGCTCGGCGTGGCTGTGGTGGGCGATGCGCCGCGGCCGGCAATTCCCGCGCTGGCGCGCGGCCCAACTCGCCTTCGGCGCCGGCGTGGCGCTGGCGGTGCTGAGCGTGTTTGAAGCCCAGGTCGCCAGCCGCGACATCGGCGATGCGCTGAAGGTGTTTGGCGACCGCTTCACCTCAACGTTTACGGATCTCAGCGAGGTCGGTGGCACCTTCGGCCAACGCGTCGACATCTTGACCTCGCGTGTGGGTCTGATGACCGACGACCCGCTCACGTTCATCTGGGGACTCGGCTTCGTCACGACCCAAGTGCACGCAATCGATCTGGCTATGGCCGCCGAAGCGCCGGCCGGCGAGTTCACGCTGCTCGGGGGCGAGAATGGGGTGGCGACGGTGCTCGCCGAGCTCGGCGGAGTGGGGATGATCGCGGTGGCGTGGTTCACTTGGTTGGTGGTGCGCCGCGGCTGGTGGCTGGCTACGCGCGCGCGCGATCGCAATGGCCGCACACTCGGCCCGGCGCTGGCTGGCTGCCATGTCTGCTTCACCGTGCAATTTCTCAGTCTCAGTTCGCTGTCGTTTGCGTACGCGCCGTACGTGATGGTGACGACGCTACTGATGGCGATGATCGAGCAGCAGTACCGCTGGTCGCGGGCCGCGAGTGGCGGCGCGTAGCAATGGCCGACCCGACGCCGATGCTGTCCGTATGCATCGTCACCTTCAATTCGGGGGATACCATCGCCGAGTGTCTCGAGTCGGTTCGATGCCAGCTCGGGATTGCGGTCGAAGCGATCGTCGTCGACAACGCCTCGCGCGATGACAGTGCGGCGCGGGCCGAAGCGTTCCCGTTCTGTCGCGTGATTCGCAACCCGCACAATGTGTTCTTCGCGCCCGCGAACAATCAGGCGCTGCGCGCCGCGCGCGGCGAGTTCGTGCTGGTGCTGAATCCCGATACCGTGCTCGAACCCGACACCGCCGCGACGATGGTCGCAGAGCTGCGCGCGCGTCCCGACGTGGGCGCGGCGATCTGCACGATCATCGGCGACGCCGCCGACGGCACGACCGAGGTGCCGCATTGGTGGAGTCGGCGCACGTTCTCACACCTGCTCGGCTCATTGCATCCGTGGCTGTGGTGGCGCGAGCGCCGCGTGGCTGCGGCGACGAAGAGTCCGACCAAGATGACAGACGTCGACGTGATCTCGGACGCGTGTCTGTTCGCCCGCCGGACCACGATCGAGAGCATCGGCTGGTACGACGAGCGCTACCGTCTTTACTTCACCGAGGACGATATCTGTCATCGCCTGTGGGCGGCCGGCTGGCGCGTGCAATACTGCCCGGTGGCGCGTGTGCGCCATCACGGCTCGACCAGCACGCGCAAGGCGCCGCGGCTGTGGCTGCGCTGGCTGACGGTGCAGGATCTACTCACCTATGCGCGTCGGTACCACGGCCGCGGCGCATTCTGCGTGCTGGCAATCGCTAGCACGCTCGACCTCGCGTTGGTGGCCGCTGTCCGTGGAGTGAAGTGGCTGGGCGGGGCGCTGCAGCGTGCAATCAACGTCTCCGATGCCGCCGCCTGACTCGGCGCCGGTGCGCGTCCTCCTTCTCGCCTGGCAGGGGGCGCGGGCGGGCATGGAACGCCACCTGGCGACGCTCGTGCGCGCGCTGCCGCAGCGCTTCATCAAGACCGTCGCGTTCCTTTCGCGCGGCGGGCCGATTGCGGACGAGCTCGCGTCGGAAGGAGTTCCCGTCCACGTTCTCGGCATGCGGCGTAGCTACGACCCGCTCGGTGCGCTCCGGCTACTGCGCTTGGTGCGCGCGGGCGGCTTCGCGCTAGTCCACGATCATTCGACGATGGCGGCGGCGCCGATTCTCGCCCTCGGGCTGGCGCGCGTGCCGCTGGTGGTCACCGAGCATCTCTCGCTGGCGCAACGGCGACTCGACCAGCGCGTCAGCTATCGGCTATTGTCGCGCTTCGTGGACTGCTTCATCGCCAACTCCGACGCGACCCGCGCCGAACTGCTCGCCCTCGGCATTTCAGCCGCCAAGCTGCGAGTGATCTATCACGGCCTACACGGCCTGCCATTGGTTCCGCAATCCGCAATCCCCAATCCGCAATCCGCAATCCGCAATTCCCACCCGACCGTCGGGTTTGTCGGTCGGCTCGAACCAGAGAAAGGTTGCCGCGACTTCGTGCGCATGGCGACGCAGGTTGCCGCTGCCGTGCCCGACGCGCGTTTCGTCATCACCGGCGATGGATCGCAACGTGAGCGTGTCGCCGCGGACGTGGCCGCGGCGGGCTTGAGCGCTCGTGTACAAATGCTTGGTGCCGTCGCGGATATCGACCGAGTCTATCCGACGCTCGATGTGCTGGTCTCGACCTCGCAGCGCGAGACGTTTGGATTGGCGATCCTCGAAGCGATGGCGGTGGGGGTTGCGGTCGCGGCTTTTCGCGTCGGCGGCGTCGGCGAGCTGATCGCGGCCGGCGCGGGCGAGTCGGTCACGCCGGGCGATGTGACAGCGCTGGCGAACGTAGTGATTGAGTTGTTGCGCGATCCAAGTCGGCGGCGGGCGCTCGGTGCGCGCGCGCGCGAACGTGTTGCGCAGCGGTTCACCGCCACACGCATGGCCGACGAGGTCGCGCAGGTGTACGACGCGGTGGCGGCGGGGCGGCACGTATGAAACTGCTGGTCATCGGTGGCTCGCGCACGCTCGACGAGAGCGGCTTCGATCCG
>JBGOUW010000452.1:0-4212 GCA_041477755.1 Binatia bacterium | reverse complement strand
GCGTCGTGGAGATTCCCGTCGGTGTGGTCACCGCGCTGTGCGGCGGACCATTTTTCGTTTACTTACTGAAGCGCGAAGGGAGGAAGGTGTTTGGCTGAGCCGATCGAAGCCTGCGGGCTGAGCTTCAGCTACAGCCGCGAGCCGGTGATTCACGACGTGTCCCTGACTCTTGCCGCGGGCGAGATGCTGGGCGTCATCGGACCTAACGGCTCGGGGAAGTCGACACTGCTGCGGCTGCTCAGTGGCGTGTTGCATCCCGACCGCGGCGAAATCCGCATTCATGGGTGCGCCCTCAGCGAGTATTCGCGACGGGAGTTGGGTCGGACCATCGCGGTGGTGCCGCAGGACACCGCCATCGAGTTCCCGTTCTCCGTCACCGAGGTCGTGCTGATGGGGCGCTCGCCGCATCTGAGCGGCTTCGCCTTCGAGAACGAGAACGATGTGGCGATTGCCCGCGAAGCCATGCGACGCACCGACGTGTCGCACTTGGCGGAACGCTCGATTCACGAGCTGAGCGGCGGCGAGCGGCAACGCGTCGTGCTCGCGCGCGCGTTGGCGCAAGATGCGAGCGTCCTGCTGCTCGACGAGCCGGGAGCCTTTCTCGACATCCGGCACGAAGTCGAGATCTACGATTTGCTCCGCGATCTGCAGCTCGAGGGGCGAAGCGTGATCTCCGTCCTGCACGATCTCAATCTGGCGGCGCTGTACTGCGATCGGGTGGCGCTGCTGAAGGCCGGCCGGCTGGTGCAGCTCGGCCCGCCGGCGGAAGTGATCACGTACCAGAATCTGACCGAGGTGTACGAGACGGAAGTCTACGTCGACGTGAACGCCATCACCGGCGCGGTGAACGTGCTGCCGTTGAGCCGCAAGTATCGCAAGCAACTCCGCTCGTGAGTTCGCCGCTCTCTCGCTTGACTCGCGGATTACGCGCGGTCTATCTGCAACGCCTGTGCGTGTCCGAATCACAACCCACGACTCGGCAATCAGCAATCGCGTCCCGAAGGAGCGATGAGCGCTGAGGAGAGCACGAGCCTGCCGCGTCTCTTGCGCCCGCGGCTGGCGACTGCGTTGCTCGAATCGTTTGCCACGCTGGCGCCCGATCTCGGTTTGGCGCTGCTGCGATCCGACCGGCGACCACTCGCCAGTGCCGGGAGCTGGCCGGACGGATCGTTGAGCGAGGTGTCGGCCGGCGATGACTCCGCGAACCGATACCGCTCCTATCCCTTGCTCGCTGGGTCGCAGCAGGTCGGCACGCTGGTGGCGCGCGGCGCCGTGTCCGACCGCACGGGCGTCACCGAGCGCGTCTTGCACGACACGTTGTCCGGCCTGCTCGCGCAGGCGATCGAGAAGCGCGACATCACCGCCGAAGCGCTGCAAGGGTACCGCGAGGTCAACCTGTTGTATCGGGTCGGCGAGACGATCGGTCGCTCCCTCGACCCCAACGCCATCCCCGAACTGATGCTGCAAGAGAGCAAGCTCATCACTGCGGACGCTGGCTTCGTGCTGTTGGGCGCTGTCGCGGCGAGCTACGGCGAAGCCGATGACGTATCGGCTTTGAACGAGGCCGTGCAAACCGTGATCGATTCGCTGTGGCAGAGCGAGCGCCCGGCGATCCTGACCGACATCCCCGGCGCCGGTTCGCGTTGGAGCGCGATCTTGTGGGCACCGCTGCGCGGCACCGATCGCGTCCTCGGCGGCATCGCGCTCGGCCGCCGTGCAGGGCAGCCGGTGTTCGCGGCGAACGAGGAGAAGCTGCTCATGGCGCTGGCGGCCCCCTCGGCACTGGCGTTGCAGAACGCCCACTTGTTCGCCGACCTCGAGCAGACGCTCAACAGCACGCTCGAAATCAAGACGTTGATGGACAACGTCCTGGCGTCGATCGCCTCGGGTGTGCTCACCACCGACCTGCATCGGCAGATCACCCTGTGCAACGAGGCTGCGGCGCGCATCTTGGGGCTCACGCAGAGCGCGGTCGTCGGTCGGCCGCTGGCGCGGGCGCTGCCGGCGCCGTTCTCGCGATTGAGCGCCATCATCGCCGGCACGGCCGAACGCGGCACCGCGACTCCGGCAGGCAACCTCTCGGTCACAATGCCCGGGCGCGGCCCGCTGCACTTGTTCGTCTCGTGTACGCCCCTGCGCGATGCGCACGGCGAGCGCAGCGGCGCGGCCGTGGTCATCAACGACTTCACCGAGCAACGCGAGGTCGAAGCCGACCGCGATCGCATTCACCAGACCTTCGGGCGCGTCGTCGCGCCGCGCGTCCGCGACCGCTTGCTCTCCGATGCGAGTCACCTTCGACTCGACGGCGACCGCCACACCATCACTGTGCTGTTCGCCGACCTGCACAACTTCACGCCGTTCAGCGAACGCACCGAGCCGGAGCAGTTGTTCAAGGTGTTGAACTCGTACCTGTCGCTGGCGGCGCAGGCGGTGCTGAACGAAGAGGGGACGCTGGATAAATTCCTCGGCGATGCGGTGATGGCGTTCTGGAACGCGCCCGACGCGCAGCCGGACCACGCGTTGCGGGCGACGCGGGCGGCCATCGCCATGCAACGCGCTGTCGAGGCGCATCGCGGCGCGGTGGAAGCGCAGTATCACCTACACTTCAGCATCGGCATCACCACCGGCGCCGCGATCGTCGGCAATGTCGGTACCAGCGAGCTGTTCAACTACACCGCGATCGGCGACACCGTGAATCTCGCGCAGCGCTTGGAGAGCCTCGCCGAGCCCGGCCAGATCTTTCTCTCCGAAGCGACACATCGCGAGGTGTCGGAGCACGTCACCGCGACCGAGCGTCCGCCGGTGCAAGTCAAAGGTCGCCAACAACCGGTCGTCGTATATGAGCTCGCTGGTCTAGTGCCGGACAATCTCGCGCCAAGACGCGAAGACGCCAAGCAATGACCGAGAACCAAATTGGGACGATGGTTGTCGATGCTGCCATCGCGGTGCACCGGGCGTTGGGACCGGGTTTGTTGGAATCGGTCTACGAGGTGGTGCTGGCTCACGAGCTGCGCCACCGTGGCCTTGGCGTCGAGCGGCAGGTACCTATTGCGATTGAGTACAATGGTGTGAAATTCGACGAAGGGTTTCGGGCGGACATGATCCTTGAAGGAAAGGTAGTCCTCGAACTCAAGTCCGTGGAGAGCACTACACCCGCTCACCGAAAACAGATTCAAACGTATCTCCGTTTGAGCGGGCACAAGCTCGGATTCCTTCTGAACTTCGGTGAAGCCCTAATGAAAGACGGTATCACCAGAGCAGTCAACGGCCTCGAAGAGGAGTAACTCTTTGCGCCTTTGCGTCTTGGCGCGAGCGATTTCCGAGGAGGGATCATGGCAACCAAAATTCTGATCGTCGATGATGAAGCGCACATCCGCTCCCTCATCCAGCAAACGCTGGAGGAGCTGGAAGACGACGGCGTCGAGCTGCTGACCGCCGACAACGGGCAGACGGCGTTGGAGCTGATCAAGGCCGAGCAGCCGCGGCTGGTGTTCCTCGATGTGATGATGCCGAAGATGAACGGCTTCGACGTCTGCCGCGCGGTGAAGCGCGAGCTCGGCCTTGGCGACGTGCACATCGTGTTGCTGACCGCGAAGGGCCAGGAGATCGATCGCCAGAAGGGCGACGAGGTCGGCGCGGATGTCTACATGACCAAGCCGTTCGATCCCGACGCGCTGCTGGCGCACGCGCGCCAGGTGCTGGGGATGTAACACGATGCGCGCGCCCAGACGCCACAGCGCCAAGGCCATGGATCGGCGCGACGCGCCGTTTCGCCGCAGGAGCGTCGCATGAATCCCTACGCGCTGCCTTCGATCATCACCGTCGTCCCCTACGTCGTCCTTGCCCTGACGGTTTTACTGCTCAATCCGCGCGACCGCACGACCCGCTGGCTGGGCATCGCGCTGCTAGCGTTCGCCGCCAGCGGATCAGCCATTGCCTATTTCCATCTCGCGACGACGCGAGAGCAGGCGACCTTTCGGAATCCGTGGCCGTTCTTGGTTGTTCTGCCCAGTTTGCTGGTGCTCATCGAGTACGCCTGTACCTGGTTCGGGGGAGCTGAGCGACTGCGGGAGCCCTTGCTCGGCATCCCGATCGCGATGCACCGCTGGATCGCAGACGCCATCCTGGCCATCGCCTGGGTGGTGACACTCTCAACCGACTGGATCATTGCCCCTCCGATCTACAATGAGACCACCGGTTGGGAACACACAT
>JBGOUW010000305.1:0-6272 GCA_041477755.1 Binatia bacterium | reverse complement strand
GTCAACTCGCTCGGACAACACGGGAAGTGACAGCGGGAAGGATCGAGCGGTCACCACCAATCGGCTACGGCAAGTCTTTCGCCAACACCATCGCACCAGCGATCGGTCCGCCACCATTGGCGGCAAAGGCGATCTTCGCATCGCGCACCTGACGCTCGCCGCACGCACCGCGCAGTTGCTGCACGGCTTCCAAGATTGCGCCGGCACCGTGGCTGCGGCCTTCGGATAGATTGCCGCCATGGGTGTTAGTCGGCAGCGACCCACCGAGTTCGATCGCGCCGCTGGCAATGAACGGACCACCCTCGCCTTTCTTGCAGAAGCCCGCGTCCTCCAACCAACACAGCGCAAGAAACGAAAAGCCGTCGTAGAGTTCGGCGACGTCGACATCCTGCGGTGACAGCCCCGACTCCGCCCAGACGTGATCGGAGACTTCCTTGGAGGCCATGGTGGTCAGATCGGGCCACATCTCCCACTCTTCCATCGTGCCGTCGCGGCGGGCGCAGCCGAGAATGTAAATCGGCTGCTGTTTGAGGTCGCGTGCGCGTTCGACGGTGGTGACGATCAGGGCGCCGGCACCGTCGATCGGAAAATCGCAATCGAGCTTGCGGAACGGCTCGCTGATCCACGGCGAGCGATAATAGTCGTCGAGTGTGAGCGGCGTGCGCAGAGTCGCGCGCGGATTGAGGCCGGCGTGCTTGCGTGTGTTGACCACCAGCTTACCGAGATGTTCGCAGGTGGTGCCGTATTCGTAGAAATGGCGCTGCGCCCACAGCGCCAACCACTGCGCGGTCATCGAATGACCGTAGGGTACCGTGAACTGCTGAATGCCGCCGACCAGCGGTGCGTTGTTGGCCGCGCCGGGCGGCACACCGCGCTTCCACTTGTTGGCTTTGTAGGTCAGGACGGTCTGGCACTGACCGCTGCGAATGGCTTCGACGGCAGTGTGAATGCTCGTCATCGCCGCCGGCGCCAGCGCCATCAGATCTTCGCGCAGCTTGAGCCGCTCTTCGTTCAGCCCGACGCCGGGGATGACTTGCGTCAGCTCAGCGTGTTCGTAGGCACCGAGGTAGGTCGCAATACCGTCGACGTCCGCCGCTGTGAGCCCCGCATCGTCCAACGCCTCGCGGCACGCGGTGATGGCTAGCTCGTGCCCATCCGACTCCAGCGAGCGGGCGAATTCCGAGTAGCCGATGCCGACGATGGCGACGGGTTGCGGCTGGGGCATCAGACCTCCACCCCGACCCTCCTCCGTTGCCGGACATGGCAACAGAGGAGGGAGCCATCATACGGGCAGCAGATCCAAATCCTGTGCCCTCCCCCGTGAACATTTCCGTGAACGGGGGAGGGTAAGGGAGGAGGCTCAATCCAGCAATGCATTAAGCGCTTTGGTGCGCGACTCGCGCACCATCATCACGTTGCGGATGGCTTCGCGGCAACGGCGCTGCACAGTCGCCGTGTTCACCACTTTGCGGAACAACGCTTCGGCTTTGTCGCCGTGATCCGGTTCAGCATAGGCGTGAACCTCGAAGTTTTTGACCGTCATGCCGTAGTGCTGCTTGAGCCCCTCGTACATCACCTTGGCGTAGCCGCTGCGCGCCGCCAGGCGCTCGCCGGCGAAGCCGAACACAGCCAGGCCTTCTTCGTACGAGCGGCGCACGTAGTAGAGCATGGTGAAGGTGACGGCGATGGTTTCCGGCAACGGCGTGTACCCTTCGAGATCCGCAGCGGTGAGACCGAGCTGTTGGCACCACTCCCATTTCATCGAGACGTGATTGGGATCACGCAGGTACCCCGCCTCGTCGGCGAAGTTCTGGCACCAGTGCGCGTAGTGCTCGGAGTAGTCCATGGTCAGCGACCAAGCGTCGGGGGCATTGGCAATGAACGTCGCAAACTCCGGCGTCATCCACTTGCCGAGGTAGTAGTACTCTTTGGCCACTTGGGTCACCACCGGCAGTGGCGCGGTGCCGGCGCCGATGGCGGCAGTGAGCTGGTCGCGCGTGCACATGATCTCCGCGATCATGCGGTCGAGATCCTTCAAGTACGAGTCCACATCCTCCAGCGATTCGACAGCGTGTGGCTTGATGACGTTCTTGAATGTCGATGTCGTCATGGATTGTCCCCCGACAAACCAACCCGAGTCCGCTGAAACGAGTCCGCCGTTGCGCGCTGCATGTGAGTTCGACCTTGACGGCGTCTTTTCGCCCCTGATAGGAGTCAAGCGATTGATTGAATTTGCACGCGGCTTGTAACCCGAGATCCGCGAGGGTGTCAATGCAGTCGGTGCGACGCGAAGGAGAGAGACTATGCGGCTGAAGGATCAAGTGGCAGTCATCACCGGTGGCGGACAAGGGATCGGGCGCGCGTACGCGCTGCGCTTCGTGGGCGAGGGTGCCAAGGTGGTGGTCGCCGAAATCAACGAGGACAACGGCCGCAAGGTCGTCGACGAGATCAAGGGCCTGGGTGGCGACGCGCTGTACGTCAAGACCGACGTCGCCAACGAGGACAGCACCAAGGCGATGGCCGCCAAGGCGCACGAGCGCTTCGGACGGATCGACATCTTGCTGAACAACGCCGCAATCTTCTACGGCCTCGATACACAGGATTCGTCGCTGCAGTACTTCAACAAGATCCTGTCGGTGAATCTTACCGGCGTGTGGCTGTGTACCCGCGCGGTCGAGCCGTACATGAAACGGCAGAAGAAGGGCAAGATCGTCAATCAGTCATCGACCGCCGCATTCATGGGCAACGTCGGCGCGGTCGATACCAGCGACCCCGACAAGCCGTCGCCGCCGTTCCACTACAGCGTGGCGAAGATGGGCGTCAACGGACTGACCAAGTACTTTGCCGGCGCGCTCGGTCCGTGGGGCATCAACGTCAACGCGATCGCGCCCGGGCTGACGATGACCGAGGCGACGAAGTCGGTGGTGCCGGAAGAAATGATGAGTATGCTGGTGATGTTCACCGCGTTGAAGAAGTCGTTGCAGCCGGAAGACCTCACCGGCACCGCCGTCTTCCTCGCGTCATCGGACAGCGACCTCATGACCGGCCAGGTGCTGGTGGTCGATGCCGGCATGATCATGCTCGGGTGAAGCAGTCGTGGGTGCAGTATGGCAGGATCGACGCGTCGCGGACGAGCGCGGGCGACCATACCGGCTGATGATGTGCAGTGCATGATCGTGAGCGCGGACCGCCGCTTTCGCGACGCAATGACCAGTATGCTGGCGACATCGTCGGGTCTGGCGGCACAGAGGACGCTGCCGAACGTCGCCGCGGTTAGAAAGCTCCTCCGCACGAGCAAACAACACATCGCCCTCATCGACCTCAGCCTCGCGCACCGCGACGCTGGTCGCATCATCAGAGCGGTTCGTAGTTTGAGCCCGCAGACGGTCATCGTGTTTCTCCCTCCCCTTGCGCACTTCGCGTCTTCCCGTGCACCATCCGGAACACCCCGGTCACTCGATCGCACGATCGCCAACGCGCTGGTGGCAGCGCTGCGAACCCTCGGACCATCCGAGCATGATGTCGACGACGTGGTCCGCACGCTGACCTTGCGACAACGACACGTCGCGCACTTCCTCGCAAAAGGCTGGACCAATCATCAAGTAGCCAAGCGATGCGGCATGGGGATCAAGACGGTCAAGACGCACCTGACAGTGATCTACCGCAGGTTCGGCGTGGTGCGTCGTGCGGGGTTGCAGGCGGCCCTTCGTCGCTCTCGTTTGCTCGCGCGCAACACCCTCACCGTCCCCCCTCCGGTATTGCGCCTCACTGTGAAAGAGCGCACAAATCTACGACTCAGCCATCTCATGCGCCGATTGAAACGGGGAGGATCCCATGCTTGAGCGCTTCAAAACCGTTCTCGTCACCACCGACTTTTCCGAACACGGCGATCACGCCATCGCGCACGCGTTTCGCATTGCGGCGGACAACGGCTGCCCGGTGGTGCTGTGCCACGTGATCGAGACCGTCGTCACCCCGAGCCCGCTCTACGCCCAGTACTACCCCACCGACCTCATCACGCCTGAGATCCGCGCGCGCGCCGAACAGGATGCCACGCAGGCTCTGCTCGATCGGGTGCCGAAGGAGAAGCCGTTGAGCGAGGTTGCGCACTCGGTGAAATTGACACACGGCAGCCCGGCGCGCGAGATCGTGCATCTCGGCGAAACCGTCGGCGCGGATCTCATCGTCATCTCAACCCGCGGCCACACCGGTCTCATGCACATCGTGCTGGGCAGCGTCGTCGAACGAGTTATCCGCCACGCCCATTGCGCGGTGTTGGTGGTGCGCTGATTTTCGTGAATCGTGCTCGTGAGTCAGTCGGCTGCACACGATTGACGACCATGCCTTGATACCGTCTGCACGTCGGCGTAGGCTTCGAAGCACGCGAGGAGTTCCGACGATGACGCAATTGCAAGCGGCCCGCCAAGGACTGATCACCACCGAGATGCGCCGGGTGGCGCAGCGCGAGAACGTCGCGCCGGAGTTCATCCGCGACGAAGTCGCGCGTGGTCGGCTGGTGATCCCTGCCAACACGCGTCACCTCGCCGGTAGCGCCGGTCAAACCCCGGCGGCCACCAACGGCGGCGCGCCCATCGAGGCGCCGCCGAGCGGCCATCCCGGTGCGCGCACAAACGGACAGTACTGGGTCAATCAAACCGTCACGCAGCGCTGGGCGGTGGTCAACGACCACAACCTGTTGCGCGGCCAGCGCGCCCCCAAGCGGCTCGACCCGATGGGCATCGGGCGCATGATCACGACCAAGGTGAACGCGAATATCGGGGCGTCGCCGGTCAGCAGCAACACCACTGAAGAAGTCGAGAAGCTGCTGTGGGCGCAGAAGTACGGCGCCGACACGCTGATGGATCTTTCCACCGGCGGCAACCTCAACGAATGTCGCCAAGCGATCATCGATCACAGCACCATCCCGGTCGGTACCGTGCCGATCTACAGCATGATCATCGGACGGCGAATTGAGGACCTTTCCTATGATCTCATTCTGAAGGAGATCGAGCGCCAAGCGCAGCAAGGCGTCGATTACTTCACCATTCACGCGGGCGTGCTGCTGGAGCACCTGCCGCTGATCAGAAACCGCGTCACCGGTATCGTGTCGCGCGGTGGCTCGCTGCTGGCGAAGTGGATGATCACCCACAACAAGCAGAACCCGATGTACGAGCTGTTCGACGAAATCAGCGCGATCATGCGCGAGTACGATGTGACGTACTCGCTCGGCGATGGGCTGCGTCCCGGTTGCTTGGCTGACGCGTCCGATCCGGCGCAGCTCGCCGAGCTCCACACGATGGGCGAGCTAGTCCAGCGCGCACGCGCGGCCGGCGTGCAGGCGATGGTCGAAGGACCCGGGCATGTGCCGCTCGATCAAATCGCATTCAACATGCAGCTCGAACAGCGCGTCTGCGACGACGCGCCCTTCTACGTGCTCGGGCCGCTCGTCACCGACGTGTTTCCCGGCTACGACCACATCACCAGCGCCATCGGCGCGACTGAAGCCGCGCGCACCGGCGCCGCGATGCTGTGCTACGTCACGCCGAAGGAGCACGTCGGCCTTCCCAAAGCGCAAGACGTCAAGGCCGGCTGCATCGCCTACAAGATCGCCGCGCATGCCGGCGACATCGCTCGCGGCATCAGCGGTGCGCGCCAGTGGGATGACGACTTGTCGCGCGCGCGCGCCGCATTGAACTGGCCGAAGCAATTCGAGCTGGCGTTCGACGGCGAGACCGCGCGCGCGTTGCACGACGAAGACCTCGAAGTCGACACCGACTTCTGCGCTATGTGCGGCCACGACTGGTGCAGCATGCGCATCTCGAAGGAGATCGAAGCGTTTGCCAGCGGCAAGGACCCCAACTTCCAACCCGCGCGCAAGTCGATGCGCAGCCCCGGCGTTAGCGACGAAGGCCACGCACTGCTCGAACAACGCGGGACGCTCCCGGTCGTCGACGGCAAGCACGCTTGCCACAGCGAGTTGACCGCCGACACTGACGTCGCGCGCGCCGTCCAAGCCGAAGCGCTGCGACAGGTCGAGTAGCACGGCGCCTCGGCAGCAGCGACCCCAATTGTCAGCGCTTCATCCGCCGTGCATTCGGCGTTCGGCGGCGTAGAGTCACCATGGACCCTCGCTATACGATCGCCATTGCTCGTCCGCAGGATATTCACGGACTCGCCGCCATCGAGCTAGCAGCGGCCACGCTCCCGCATCCGTCCTAGACGAAACGACAAGCGAGAGCGACTTTGGCGAGGCGCAGACAGACGGCCGACTC
>JBGOUW010000424.1:0-4462 GCA_041477755.1 Binatia bacterium | reverse complement strand
GTGCGGCCCGCCGCGTTCGCGCAGGCGTGGGCTGATGGTTTCGAGCATCAGCCCCATGCTGACGTTGACCGGCTTCAGGCTCGCCATTTCGGCATGCGTCATGAGGCCCGCGTTAGTGTGCGGCAGCAGGTCTTCCTCGAGCGCGATCTCGCACGCCTGGCGAACGTACTCGATCGTGGTGGTGTGGCCGAGGACTTCGAGCGTCTGGCGATACGACTTGAAGACCAATTCCGGCTTATCGCCGAGGCACATGAGCGCCTCGATCGCGCCGCGTTCCTTGCCGTCGCGCGACCACGACCGAACTTCTTCCGGCATCATTGTCCATGCGCCGGGATCGTTCGGGTCTTTTCGAAACGTGCAATACGAGCAGAAGTCGCGGCACAGGTTGGTAATCGGCAGAAAGACTTTCGGAGAGTACGTCACCGTCGAGCCCTTGTGGCGTACGCGCAACTCGCAGGCGGCCGCCATCAAATCGCGCAGGGCCACGTCGTCAACATCGATGAGGAGGTTGGCCTCGGCCTCACTGATCGGCTGACCGGCAATTGCAGATGCCAGGATGGTGGGGACAGGCTCCCGAGCCGAAGACGAATCAGAGGCGGCCAAAGCCGCGCCGGCAGCGTACATGCGCTCGTTCCCAAAGCCGTGGTCGTTATAGGAGAGGGTCCGAGGGCAGTCAACACGGGGGCAGCGTCACAATCGGTTGCCGGCTGCCGCGTTAGCACAGTAGTTTACCGCCGAAGGCTGCGTATCGAGGGGTCTCTTCGGCAAAGCCCCACGCGTTACGCTCAATCCATGCCCAACTTGGCTTTGCCCTCGGGCGAGATCATGTGCGGGCTCCACGGTGGGTCCCAGACGACTTGGACGTCGGCTTCTTCGACGCCGGGCAAGCTCTCGATGCGGCGGCTCGCATCCATGGCGATCGACGGCCCCATGCCGCAGCCTTGCGCGGTCAGGGTCATCTTCACCTGCACGGTGCGTCCGTCAATGCGCATGTCGTAGATGAGCCCGAGGTCGACGACGTTCACCGGGATCTCCGGATCGTACACTTGGCGCAGCTGGTCCCAGACCAACTCTTCGCTGATAGGTTCGTCGCTGCTCGCGGTCGCGAGGGTCGCGGCGGCGCGCGGCTCTTTGCCGATCGCCTCGGCGTCGCGGTCGCTCACGCGGTACAGACCGCCGAAGGTTGGGATTTGTAGGGTGTAGGTGTCACCCAGAGATTGGGTAATCAGGCCGGGTGTTCCCTTGGGGATCGTCACGGTGATGCCTTGCGGAATCTGGACCGCCTCACAGTCGCGGCTGAACTCGACTTGTTCGTGGCTCATTGATCAACTCCTCTTCTTCGATGCCAGTGGGAGTGTAGCTGCGGAACGCTGATAGGACAAACGACACCGGTGGGACGAAGTCGGCGAGTCGGGAGTTGCCGTCAGAGCGTCCGCTGCCCCACACGCGTACGCGGACGGATGATGCCCTGCTCGCGCATACCGGTGATGGTCAGGATGTGTCCCGTGTATGTCGCTGGCTGGTCGGCGATCCACAGGCACGCATCGGACATGATGACCGGATCTTCAAAGTCGCTGGTGTCCATCCCCTGCAACGTGAAGACGAAGCCCTCGCTCCAAATCGGCACGTCGATGCGCATGACGTTCACGGCGATGCCGGACGGCTTGAGTTCGTGGGCCATGCATTGGTTGAGCGATTCCAGCGCCGCCTTGGTAACCGTGTAGCTGGCGCGGCCGAACTCGGGGAACACGGCGGCCTCTGACGACACGTTGATCACGTGCCCGCCGCCGGCTTCGGTCATGCGCGGACAGGCGGCCATCATCAGCGCCAAGGGGGCGTTGACGTTGATCTCCATCGCCAACCGCCACTTGCGCATCGGTTGCGGCAGCGTTGGTCCGGGAATCGCAATCGCGGCGTTGTTGATCAGCACGTCGAGGCGGCCGAATTCGTCGTAAGCGCGATCGACGGCGGCGCGCAGCTGATCTTCCACTTGCAAATCGACGCCAAGCGCCAAGGCGCGCCGGCCGTGTTGGCGGACCAACTCAGCGGTCGCGTCGACCGTGCCTGGCAGTTTGGTGGGTTGGTCGGTGGTTGAACGTGCCAGGCACACCACGTCGTAGCCGTGTTGCGCAAAGTCGATGGCGAGTTGCTTGCCGATACCGCGACTGGCGCCGGTGATGAACGCAACCTGGTTCGAACTCATGTCGCGCCTCGTACCATGAGGGCGCGCAACTTGCACGGCTCAGCCGGGATCGGTACAAGATTGGTCATGAAAACGAGTCTCGCCACCATCGCCGCGATAGTCGTGTTGGGAACGGCCGTGGCCGCATACGCCGACGCCGACGCGCAGAAGAGTACCGGGCGGCAGTACGTCGTTGCGGTCTCGGGAATGACGTGACCCCACGCCTGCGCTGAAAGGGTCCGTGCGGCCCTGAGTAAGATCGACGACTGCGCCAATATCGAAGTGAGCTTTGAACAGAAGACGGCGACGCTCACGGCAAAGAAGGGTAAGACGATCACGCGCGCGATGATCGAGAACGCGTTCAAGGAGACCAAGTACGGCGTGAACACGTTCAGCGAAGTGCCGCGTGCGAAGCCCGGCGGCTGACGCCGGCGCCCGTTCGTCTGGGTAGCCGTGCGCAACGGTGGGACCCCGACTCGTCATTCCGGCGAAAGCCGGAATCCAGGACCACGCCCCGCTCCCCGCATGGATACCGGCTTTCGCCGGTATGACGGATCTACCGTGCCTGGCATCGCACAAGGCCCGTTCGAGCTGTCCTAACGAAGCGATTCAATTGCAATGAAAGCTTCCGAATCGCAGCTGCGCCGCAGCCTGCGCGCCAGTACGCTCGACGCGACGTTTGACGCGGCGAAGATCGGCTGTGGCGAGCTGTATTTCGCCGCCTTCGCATTGCTGCTCGGCGCCACACCGTTTCAAGTCGGCGTGCTGGCGACCGTTCCGATCCTGTTGGGCTCGGTGTTCCAATTGCTATCGACGGTGGTGGCGCATCGCATTGGCGATCGCGTGTGGGTGATTGGCAGCGCGGCGCTGCAGGCGGCCGTCTTTGTGCCGATCGTGTTGCTCGCGCGCGTGGCCAGCGGTGGGTATCCCTGGCTGCTGGCGTGGGTGTGCATCTATTGGATGCTGAACCTCGGCGTCAATCCAGCCTGGAACGCGTGGATGGGCCGCATGATCCCGCCGGTGGTGCGTAGCCGATATTTTGGACGGCGCAACGTCGCGGTCCACTCGCTTATTTTTCTGTCGCTGCTGCTGGGCGGCTTTCTGATCGACGCCGCGTCGCGCACGCAGCTCGGCGCCGCCACCGGCTTTGCCGCGGCGTTTACGATCGCCGCGGTGAGCCGCGCTGTGAGCGTGTGGTTCCTCACGCGCCAGCACGATCCCGGTCCGTTCGTTGCCGCCGAGCATCGGGTAGCCACACGCACGTTGCTCCCCGGGTTCTGGAAACAGCCGTATGGGCGATTGATCGGTCTCATGGGGCTGATCAGCGGCGCGGTGAACATCTCGATGGCGTACTTTACGCCGTACTTTCTGCACGCGCTCAATCTGTCGTATGCGCGTTTCACGATTCTGGGCGCCGCAATCGTGGTCGCGCGCGTGCTGTCGTCGAGTTACTGGGGCGAGATCGCGCGCATCTACGGCAATCGGCGCGCGCTGCAGGTGTCGGCGGTGCTGATCATTCCGCTGTCGTCGCTGTGGGTGGTGTCGGACAACTTCGGCTACCAGATTGCCTTGCAACTCGTCGGCGGCTTCGCGTGGGCGGGTTTTGAGCTGACGACGTTCCTCAATCTCTTCGACTGCACCGAGGATCGCAATCGCGCGCAGGTGTTGTCGATCTACAATCTTTTCAACGGCGTGATGATCGTCACCGGCTCGATGCTGGGTGGCGCGGTGATGCACGCGGTCGGTGATGCCGGGTACCACCCGATCTTCATCATCTCATCGATGTGCCGCGCGCTCATCGTCGTATTCCTCGCGCGCGGCGTCAGCGTCAAGCGGCGCGGCGGCGAGCATTCGTTCCGCGACGTGTTTACACGCGTCGTCACCTTGCGCCCGAGTGAAGGTGACGACGTTGGCCCGGTAGTGATAGACGAAGAACCGCGGAGGCAGCATCGTGAGTCGTGAATGGTGGGTGAGTCGGGAAGCGTGAGCGGTGGGTTACGGTTGAGCCATCGCTGTCGCCGCAGTGGGCTTGCGCCCGATCAGCAGGTACGCCGAAGCGCTCTCTGTGCCCTTCAATGAGATGACGCCGCGGGTCTCGAACTCAAAGGCGTGCTGCAGGCGCCAGTAGGTGCCCTCCGAAACCTGAATGCGTCCAGCAACCCCCGCGCTCTGCATACGGCTGGCGAGGTTCACGGTGTCCCCCCAGATGTCGAAACTGTACTTCTGCTTGCCGATGACGCCGCTGACCACCGGGCCGGTGCTGATGCCGACGCGCACACC
>JBGOUW010000094.1:0-12202 GCA_041477755.1 Binatia bacterium | reverse complement strand
CCGTCGATCAGCGGCACACCCCACCGCCGGCAGAATACTCCGAAGCGAGCGCTGCGCTCGGCGACGCGCAGATCGCACCACAGCGCGAGTTCCAACCCGCCTGCCACGGCGTAGCCCGCCACGGCCCCGATCACTGGCTTCAAGAGCAGCATGCGACTCGGACCCATCGGCCCGTCGCCGTCCTCGCGCACGGCATTGCCGTCGCCCGTTGCGACGGCTTTGAGATCCGCACCGGCGCAGAAGTTGCCGCCTTCACCGAACAGCACCGCGACCGCCGCGCTGGCGTCCGCGTCGAATTCACGAAACGCATCGGCCAAAGCCGCGGCGGTCGCCCGATCGACCGCGTTGCGGCGCTCGGGCCGCGAGAGGATGACGGTGAAAACGGGTCCCTTGCGTTCGATGCGCACGGCCATGCGGTCCTCCTTACGATGAGGGACACCATGCGCGACTTCCATCGTCATCGCAATGGTCTGATGATGAGATGAAAGCTTCTCGCGCAAAGACGCGAAGCCGCAAAGAGAAGCAAGATACCACCCTGTGATCTCATGACGGCATCGGGAATGGATTTGGTGATCCGCTCTCTCGACTCCGAGTACCATTGCCCGGCTTGGCGTCTTTGCGCCTTGGCGCGAGATCCATTCCAGATCAAGATGAGCTAAACGACCGACAGCCCCGCGTGCCCGCCGCCTGCGAAACCGTGACCAAACCGTTACGCCAGCGCCTGGTGAGGGCCGCCGACCTCAGCTACAAATGGATTGATGCAGGGGACTTCCGACAACCCGTTCGAGGTGAGTTCGTTCATGCATGGACTCGCCAAGCTGCTCTTCCGCCTCATTGGTTGGAAGACCGAAGGCAGCGTGCATCAACCACCGCGCTTCGTCATCATCGCCGCGCCGCACACCACCAATTGGGACGGGGTGATCTTGGTAGTCGCCGCGTACATCTTCAAGCTGAAGCTCGTGTGGTTCCTCAAGGACACGGCGTTCGTCTGGCCGCTCGGTCCGATCGTCCGCTTCTTCGGCGGCGTGCCGATCGACCGCCACGCGCGCCGCAACGTGGTGGCGCAAGCGATCGATCAGTTTGCCGAGCGCACGCACTTCGTTCTCGCGGTACCGCCCGAAGGCACCCGCAAACACGCGACGCACTGGAAGACCGGCTTTTACCACATCGCCCACGGCGCGCGGGTGCCCATCGTCCTCGGCTACATCGACTACAAGCGCAAGGTGGCGGGACTGGGGCCGAGCTTCGTGACCACCGGGGACATCGACGCCGACTTCGGAGTCTTCGCCGAGTTCTACTCCCACGTCACCCCGAAGTTTCCCGAACTCAAGGGCGTCGTCGCACCACGCCCGCCTGCGGACACTCTTCCGGAACGTCGCGCGATCGGCTAAGCATCCGCGCATGCGGATGACGGCGCAGGAGCGCGCAGTCTATCAGCGCGACGGCTTCATGGTGCGCCGCGGCGTCTTCGCCGCAACGGAAGTGCAAATTCTGCGCGACACGGTCGAAGAAGTCATCACCGGCGTCGTCGAGCACGCGCAGCGCGAGGACGCCGGTCCTTCCCTCACGCTCGGCGACGGCCACAAAATCCAGTTCTCCAACCGCACCGCAATCCAGTGGGAGTGGGCCGAAGGTTCTCGCGCGGTGCGCCTGATCGAGCCGTTCACTCACCTGCACCCACGCTTCGACGCGCTGTGGAAGGACTCACGTTTCGGCGAGCCGTTCAAAGACGCACTCGGCGTCGACGCGGTTGCCCCCTACACCTGCAAGCTCAACCTCAAGCGCCCGCGCGAAGGCTCGGAGTTTCCGTGGCACCAGGACTTTCCGTACTGGTATGCCTTCTCGCCGACAACCGCGCACGAGATCGGCACGGCGATCCTGTTCCTCGATGACGCGACTGCCGTCAACGGCGCGATCCGGGTCTTGCCCGGCTCACATTCGCGCGGCCCGGCACCGCGCAATCCGAACGATCCGACCCACTTTCTCGCCGATCCAACCAAGATCGACGCGTCGCAAGAAATCGCCATCGAAGTCGAAGCCGGCTCGCTCCTCTTCTTCCCCGCGCTGATGCTGCATCACTCGTCGCCCAACACCTCCGACCGACAGCGACGCGCGATTCTCCTCTCGTTCCAGCCCGCCGGCCGTCCGCGTCAGACGGAGCTGGAGTGGCAGCCGGACCGCGTGAACGAGTTGCCGTAGTTTGGGTTTGTGGTTCGTGGTTTGTGGTCTTTGGTTGCGGAGCGGAAGGATAAACCAGAAACCACGAACCAGAAACTGTCTTCATCCGTTCGGCTCGTACCAGATTGGTGAACTCCACGCGCGTTCTTGGATCGTCTTCGGCACCGCCGGATCGCTGCAAGCGTCGGGGCGTTGATCGGGCGGGAGCGCGTTGCAGGTGTAGGTGCTCCAGCGGCAACTCGGGCTCTCCAGCACGCGCACGTAGTAGAACGCTGGCTGCACGGGGTTGAAGCTCGGATCGCTCCACACCGTGCACAGCGATTCGGCACCGGTGCCACTGGTCGCGCAGGTCTGCAGATCGACCGTCGCGCCGTTGTTGGCGTCGCCAGCGGCGTCGAAGACTTGCTGATGCGCCTCACCGTTCTCGATCCACCCTTTGATCACCTGCAGCCGTTGCAACAACGTGCCCGGCCGCGTCTCGCTGCCCGCATCGCGCAGCGCCGAGATCGCGAAGCTGGGCGCACCCGCGCCCGGCAGACGCGAAGGCAGCGTGCCGCCCATCGGCACGCCGGCGGCATCGGCCTTCTCGATCATCTGCGGATCGCTGCACAAACCCGCGGGCAGATTCCATCCGCCGAAGACGCGCACCGCGAGCCGCGTGCCGCTGGTGGCGAATACCTCGCGCCGTCGCAGCGCGTCGAAAATCGCCGGGCGCGAGTTCTCATCCGCCCACACCGCAGCCAAGCCGCCGGGGCTGAAGATGATCCCGCCGGGGTAGAGCGTGCCGGTACCGAGTTGCTTCTCCGGTGTGTCATCGTCGGTTCCGCGATGTCCGATGAAAGCGCTCTCCTGCGTGGCACCCGGCGTGCCGTTATGCGTGTCGGTACTGCCAATGAACCCGAGGCGAAACGGATTGGCTCCGATGCGTTCGGTTTCCTTCAATCCTTCCAGCAGCGCGCCGCGCGCGAAGTCGCGGCGCGACACGCACCCCGCGGTCACCGTGCCGAAGGATCCCACCGCGTCGCCACAGTCCTCAAATTCCCCTTGGCGCCGTTTCTCGAACTCGCACTGCTCGTCGGGAGCGCCCACGATGCCGGACAGTCCATTCATGCACTCGGAGTTCCCCTTGTGCTGATAGATCTCGACCAAGGGCTCCATGGCCATGCGGAACTCGGCCTGCGCGCGCTGCTCCGCTTGCGTCGTCGCACCCGGATACTCGACGTGGAACATGCGGCCGTTGCTCTCGTTCGGATTGTGCGGGATGGCGAGCACATCGCACCCGGTGCCCGCGTCGAGGCAGGTGGTCTTCAACTCCTTCCATAAGCCTTGCGGCGTCTGTTGTTCGAAGTAGGTGGTCGGAAACGGTACCTGGTCGTTGCGAAAGATGACGTTGCGATGCAGCGTGCTTATTCCGGGTGCAGCCGAGTATTCGTAGGCAACGAATGACGTGAAGCCGCAGCGAGCGCTGCGATCGTAGGCCACGTCCGCCGATTCCTGCACGCGCTGCCACACCGCGCTCGCTTGCGTCAGGCACTTCGCGCTCCCCACGCCGCAGACGTCGGGAAGTCGGTGCGGAATCTTCTGACTAAGCGGAATCCCGAAGGTGCGCGTGGCGTCGTCGCCGCCGCCGCGAAACACTTCGCAATCGGAGGAGTCGTACTCGGGCGAGCCCGGCACCGAGCAGGTCTCCACCTCACCGAGAAACTCCGAGTGGTCGGTAACGGCCGCGAAGTCGAGCGGGCGATCGAGCCGCAGCATCTGCGTGCCGTGGCCGCTCGCATCGGTCGGCGGCAAGGCGACGGCATCCCCTTGCGCAAACCGGTAGGCCTGCGCCGGCGTAGTGCGCACTTCGTAGCTGTGGGCGTCGAACGAGAGCGTCGTATGAACATGGAGATCGCCGTAATAGACATTGCGCAACGCGTTGTGCTCCGTACACGGCTGCCGCGACGCGGGTCGGCAGCTGCCCAATGCGTTGTTCACTCCAGTGATCAACTCCTCGACGGTCACGTGCCCGTCCTCATTGTCATCAAGCGGTCGGCAAGCCGCCGGCGACACGGTTCCGAGCGCGACGTTGACTCCGACCACAAGCTCATCAACCGTGACGTGACCGTCGCGATCGCAATCCCCAACGCACGCCAGCAGCCGTCCCGGCCAACCGATGACTGCGACAATCGCGACGATCCAGAAGTGGCTCCGCATCTGCTTTCCCTTCGCGACTAGCTGAACGGCACCCAGAACCGTTCGATGCGCTCGAACACCCAGGCCATGGCCAGCGCACCGATAGCGTAGGCCGGCAGCCAGCGCAGCCACGGCCGTGTCGCCGCCAGTCGAGCAAACACCTTCAGAGGGAACAGCATAACCAGCACGAACGCGAGCTGGCCGATCTCGACACCCAAGTTGAACGCCAGCAACGCGAGCGGGATCTGTCCGGCGGGTAACCCGATCTCGGCCAGTGCGCCGGCAAAGCCGAGGCCGTGCAGCAACCCGAACGCAAACGCCACCGCCCAAGGATACTGCCGCACGAGGCTCGCCGGTCCGTTGGCGCGGGTGAGCTCGTACGCTACCAGCACAATGCTCAACGCAATCAGCGCCTCGACCGGCGCCGCCGGCACCTTCACCACACCCATCACCGCCAGGGCCAGCGCCAGGCTGTGCGCAACCGTGAAGGCCGTAATCGTCTTGATCAGCAGGCCGGTGCGCTCCACCAACAACAACAGCCCGAGCACGAACAGCAGATGATCAAAGCCGAACAGGATGTGGTCGATGCCGAGTCGCAGATAGCTCCACAGCACGCCGCGGGCCGGGGCGCCGCTCAGTGCAGCGCCCGACCACGGCGCCCGCGGCACGGCAAATTCATCATTGTCGCCGTGCAGTACGCCCGCGATCACCGTACCGTCGAGCCAGGTGATGCGCACGATCGCTTCGATGCGATTGCGATCGAGTCCGCTCACCGCCAAACGCGCACCGCGCAGGCCAGACGATCCACAATTGACGCGCCAATGTTGCGGCCCGTCGCCGTCAGCGCCATGGGCATCAAGTCGATTGCACTCAGTGGGAAAACGGGGCGTCAGATCTGCGGCGCGGCCGGTCCCGGGCACTTTCCAAACGACGCCGAACTCGCCGGCGCGCTCTTCGCGCAGATCAAGCAGAGCAGGATCGAACGCGTGCGCCAACGCGGCACGCGGCGCTGCTAGTTTCGCGATCAGCAGCAACAACAACGACAGAGCAATTCGGTGCCCCAAACTCCGCCGGCGGCGGCCGACCCAAGGCTGGTTCCGATCGATCATGGCTCTCACCGCGCGGCTACCGTTTCGGCAGGTCGCTCGATACGAATCTCGTAGCGCTGGCGCAACCGATCGAGGGCCGCGCGATTGGCTTGGGTGCGGTGCTCTTCTTGGTAGTCGCGCCGCACTGCCGCTTGTACTTCGGCGAGAACTGGCCGGTGACCCGGTGTGCGCTCCGCCACCCACACCAGGTGCAACCCGTAACTCGAGCGCAGCGGCTCCGACCAACTGCCCGGTGGCAAGGCCAGGACCTGCGCCGCGAACGGCGCGCCGAAGACTCCTGCCAACTCGCGTTCCGTGCGCGCAGTAAACTTGGCGCCGTGTACGAACGGGTCACCGAGCGCGGCCGGATCGGTACCCGCGACGAGCTGAGCGCGCACGGCGTGCGCGGCCGACTCCATCTCGCTGCCGTGCTGGGCGCTGCCGATGAACACCTGGGTGAGGGTGACGCGGTCGACTTCAGCGTAGCGCTCCGGGTGCGCGTCCAAGTACGTCTGCAACTCGGCATCGCTCGGTTCGGGTATCGGCTCCAGGCCTTCAGTGAGAAACTCCATCTTCTGCACCAACCGCCGGCGCACGATCACGTCCTCGCGATCCAACCCGAGCGCGACCGCTTCGCGATACAATACTTCGTTGTCGACGTACTGCCGAATCAGCGCCGCCTCTTCCTCCGCGGTCGGGGCGATGCCGGTGCGGCGCTGGTAATCTTGCCGCAGGCCGCGTATGACCGAGTCGGACAGGACGATACGATTGGTCAACGCTCGCGGCGCCACACTGCGATGAAGCGCGAACAACGCGATGCCGAGAACGACGAAGTGAAGCAACGGCTCCTTGAGCCAGCGAAGAACGACCTGCACGCGATTCATTGATCCTGGCGTGCGCCATCACGGCCTATCGGCGCGCGCGTCACAAAGCATACTTTTCGGTCGTAGGTCTAGCCCTTTCGCGCCGGGCACTAAGTAGCGTGAGGACCACGGTGACTTCCGCCATGCGTTCGAGCAGGTCGAGTTGTAATTCAACGCGACAAGAACTGCACCGGCTTGCGCCTGCCGTCCCAACGGATGTCGGGTCGCAACAGCGCGCGCCGCGCCGCGATCCGTTCGCGTTGCGGCAACAGGTCGGTGAGCACGACGCGCAGCTCCGCCGCCATGTCGTGCGTCGGCTGATAGCCGAGGTCGAGCAGATGTTGATGATCGGGATTGTAGTAGTGCTCTTCCATCTCGGTGCGCGGATTCTCCAGATTGGCGATCGTCGCCTCGATATCGACCTCGCGCGCCACGGCTTGCACACGGCGCGCGAGCGAGGTGACGTCGTAGACTTCCTCAAACTGATTGAAGACGCGATACTCACCGCGCTGCGGCGGGTGTTCGATCGCCAGCGTCAGACACTGAATCGAATCGCGCAGGGGAATGAAGCCGCGCTTCTGGCCCCCTTTGCCGTAGGGTGTGATCGGATCGCCAATGATCGCCTGACAGCAGAAGCGGTTGAGCGCGGTCCCGAAACACTGATCGAAATCGAGACGCGTGTGGCAGCGCGGGTCATCGGGCATCGTGCCCGTGCGGGTACCGTACACAACGCCCTGCATCACATCGGTGGAGCGCAGCCCCCACACGCGACAGGCGAACAACGTGTTGGCGCTGTCGTGGACCTTCGACAAGTGGTACCAACTGCCGGGCTGCCGCGGAAACGGCAGCGTATCCTTGCGGCCGCGGTACTCGATCTCGAACATGCCCTCGGGGATGTCGACGTTCGGCGTGCCGTACTCGCCCATGGTCCCGAGCTTGACCAGGTGCGCGTCGGGTACCAGATCGCGCATGGCGAACAGCATGTTCATCGTGCCGACGAGGTTGTTGGTTTGGGTAAACGTCGCGTGAGCGACATCCATCATCGAGTATGGCGCCGACGGCATCTCGCCGAGATGCACGATGGCATCGGGGCGAAAGGTCTCGAAGCATTCCCGCACAATCGCGTAGTCACAGAGGTCGCCTGCGCGGAACTCGAGCGGGTGGCTCCAATGTTCGCGGAACGCAGCCAGCCGCTCGGCATTCGACACAATTGGGATCGCACTCTCGCCGCCGACTTCCTCCACCCACTGACGGCGCAGGAACAGATCGGCTCCTGCCACCGTGTGACCACGGGCCGCCAAATGTTGCGCCAGCGGCCATCCCAGATAGCCGTCGACGCCGGCGATGAACACTCGCATCGTCGAACCCTCCCCACAATTGACCGGTCACCGGTCGTTTGACGCGGTGGTGTTGATCATAGGAATTCGCTGCTGACAAGCGACGGTTCAGTCGGCGGCATACGCGGCGATGCCGCCCAGCTGCACCCGGTAGAGCTGAAAGTCGCCGGAGGTCGCCTCGATCCGAAAGATATCGGGATACTGTGTGGCGAGCCGCGCTCCCGCCAGCCACGCTCCACAGTGAAGTACGAACTCGACACGGTACTGCGACAGAATGTGCAGGCGCTCGGGGTCCGGCGTCTCGACGGCAAACAGCTCTTGCAGTGCGGCAGTGCGGGCCTCCGCTTCCGGCCAGGTAATGCCGGCATGCTGCACGGTTTCGATCGGCTCACGGAATACGACCAGCCTCGCCCGCGCCGAGACGCTCGGGATCAGACTGTTGGTGTCTGGCAAGTCACCGACCGCCACCGGCCCGTGCGGCGCCAACTGGTCGATGAGCCGACCCATCGCAATCGCATCGGCATACGTACGGCGACATGTGGCAGTGTGGTGAATCAGCTCCGTAAACGTGTACAGCCGCGAGCGCCACTCCGCGGGGAGATGCAGGGAGGGGAGCCGGTGCCCGTGCATCGGCAGCACGGTCAGCGACACCGCAAGTAGGAGCGCGAGTTGGGCCGCCATCAGAACGACCGAATGCGTGCACCAGCGAGTCATCCGCGGCCAGCGCGCGAGCAGCGGGCGCAGCCCGTCGACAACTGCAACCGCCACCACGACGAGACCGATCCCAAACGGCGCTTGCCACCCCACCCGCCACAGATGAAACGGAGTGATGAACAGCCCGACGATCCAGGCCGTTGGCATCACGAGTGTGAGCGCGACGACGCTCAGCGCCCCGGCCACGTAGCGGGCCGCGCGGTCGCGCCGCAGCCGCCGGAGCGCAACCAACAGAACCACCAGCCCCACCGCCCGTATGCCCATGGGCACGACGCTCGGCGACACCGCGAAATATCGGTGATCGGAGCTGATGACGAGCCGGCGTTGTCGCACGGGAGTCAGCTCGCCGGCCGCTTCCGCGGCGGCGATGGCGAAATGCGTGTGTGTGCGCGCGCCATGATCGGCGAAACGCGGAAGCGATGCCGCCGCGGCCACAACCGCCACAACGGCGAGCAGACGCACCACGGCGCCCACGTGTTTGGTTGCGAGGAGTTCGTACCCGCCGTAGGCGCACGTGATCAGGACCGTGACGCCGAAACTGGTCGGATGGCTCAGCGCGGCGGCCGAGAAACTGAGTGCGACCAGCACGAGGCGCCACAACGCCGGTGCCGCCCAATAGCTCGCGGCCGCCGCCAGGCAGATCGGGCCGAGCACAGCTGCCGTCATCGTCTTATCTTCCGTCAGGTTGAGAAAAAATATCTTCCCGGCTTGCCCGCCTGGATGAGTGAGCACGATCAGCAGCACCATGTGTGTGGTAAGCGCCACCGCGGTGAGCCACCGCGACAGCCCGAGACTGCGGGCTAACTCGAAGAGCGCAATGAACGACAGCATCGCAAGCAGCGGTGCGAGGTAGATGGCGTCCATCTCCAAGGGGGGCACTCCGGAAAGCCAGGCCACCACTGCTTCGCACAGTCCCCAAAACGCCAGCCAGTAGCGCGGTGGGGCCAAGACCGCATCCCCGAACCCGATGGAACGGAAACTGAACGCGTCCGACTGGAGAAAACCGGTGATGCGTGCGACTTGAGTGTAGCGATCAACGCCACCGGCAGCACTCAAGGCCAATCGGGCGGCGACGAACGCCACCACCATACACGGTAGCAGCGTGAGCGACTCCGAGAACTCGGCGGCCCGGCTTGCTGGCTGGGCGGCAACAGCCCAACGGCCACGGAAGAGCGCGATGACGGACACAGTTCCCGCCAGCCACAGCATCGTCATGACCGTTGTGAACCCGAGATGGATCAGGCTCGCGACGAATCCGATGACGCCAGTGAGCGTGACAGAGAGCGCGAACCCGTAGCCGACGCGACCGCTCACTCTCGCCACCGGATCCCGACTGATCAGCGCGTGCAGCGCCATCCCGGGCATGAGAAACAGGCCGAGCGCACTGCCCGTACGCAGCCACGGCCACGGCATGAGGCACTCCCGCCACGGAGCGAACCACAGCATGGTCCACAAGCCGAGGAACAGCACGAGCACCGAGGCACGGCGACTCGTCGGGAGGGTGGCTGCGCTCGACTCAGTGGGACGCACCATCGCCGTCAGTCCCGCGCACTCGGTAGAGTCGGAAATCCCCCGCCGTGGCCTCCAGCTGCACTGCCGGTGGATGCGTGGCGGTGAGTTCGCCGGCCTCAGGCCACAGACCGCAATACAGAACGAACTCCACTCGGTACGCGGACAGGATTTCGAGCCGCTCGGTTCCTGGTGCATCAGCGGCGAACAGCCGCGTCAGCGCCGCCTCGCGCACGCGGGCTTCTTCGAGCGTCAAGCCCGCGTGCTGCACGGTCCCACCCGCCTGGCGGAAGAGCACCAACCGTGCCTTGGTCGACACACTGGGGAGAAAGTTGTTGGTGTCCGGCAGGTCGCCAACGACCACCGCACCCCCCGGCGCCAACGTGTCGATCAAGCGGCCCATGGCGATGAGATCGGCGTACGTTCGCCGACACGTGCGCGGGCTGCCCAGCAGTTCACGATCCGTATACAACCCAGATCGCCAATCCCGCGGGATCTTGAATGAGAAGAGCCGCCGCCGAGTATGCGGCAGCACCGTCACCAATACGATGATCAGCGCAACGATCTGACACGCCACAGCGATCAGCGGACGGAACCGCTGCATGATGCGCGGCAGCGCCGCGGCCGATGGCGGGATCATCAGCGCAAGACCAATCCCAAACGGGGCCTGCCACGGCACCCGCCACAGATGGAATGGTGTGATCAGCAACCCCAGCAACCACGCCGTGTTTTGAAGCAGGGGAAGCGCCATCACGAGTAGCGCGCCGACGACGTAGCGGGCCGCGCGCTCGCGCCGCACGCGCACCAGCGCAGCGATCAGCACGGCAGCGCCAATCGCTTGCGCCAGCTGCGGGACGACTGATGACGCCGTGCGGAACCGGCGTTGGTCATCCACCACCAGGCGACTCATCCGTGACCGACCAAACTCACCGGCTGCCTTAGCCTCCGTCACGGTAAAGTGAACATGGGCGCGCGCGGGATGGTCCACAAAGCGCGGAATCGACGCGGCCGCGGTCACGACCGCGACGACCGCGAGCAAGCGCGTCACGCCTCTCCACTGTCCGGTGGCGAGCAACTCGCACCCACCGTAGGCGAAGGTGATCAATACCGTGACGGCGAGACTCGTCGGGTGGGTCAGCGCCAAGGCCAGATAGCATAGACCCGCCAGCAGCAGACGGCACCGAGCTGGTGCCGCCCAGTAGCGGGTGGTCGCGGCCAAGCAAATCGGCGCGAGCACGAAAGCGGCGACGATCTTGTCTTCCGTCAGGTTATTGAAGAAAAACTTTCCGGCTTGGCTCGACTCGGTGAGCGCGATCAGCGACGCCAACTGTGCCGCCAGCACCACCGCGGTGCGCGGTCGCGAGAAGCCGAGGCTGCGCGCCAGCTCGAACAGACCCGCGAAGGCCAGCAGCGCGAGAAACGGGGCTAGATAGTTATTCGTCAGCTCCAGCCCGTGAACCCCCGCGAGGGTGGCTATCACCGCTTCGGACAACGTCCAGTACTCCAACCAATAGCGCGGCGGAATCGTGATCGCGTCGCCGAACCCGAGCGAGCGAAAGCTGAAGCTGTCCGCTTGTTGGAAGGCGGTGATGCGCGCCACAGAGGTAAAGTCGTCGGTGCCGCCTGCGGGCGCCCAGGCCAGCCGCGCTGCCAGCATCATCACCACCAGGAGCGGGATCAGCTGCAGCACATTCGTCCGCGTCAGGGCGGTACGGTCCCAAGCCGAAGCGACGCGCCAGTCGGAGCGGGCGAGCCGCAGCCCACCCACGGCGACTACCGCCCACAGCGCGATCAGAACAAAAGTGAGGCCGCGATGGGCAACGCAGCTAGCCAGGCCGAAGCAGCCAGTCAGCATCACCGACAGCGCGAAGCCATAGGCGATCCGCTCACTCGGTCGAGCTTTGGCATCGCGGATGATCACCGCGTGCAGCGTCACACCGGGAGCAAGAAACAACACCAGCGCCAGTACCGTCCGGACCCACGGCCAGGGTAGGAGCCAGAGTCGCCACGGCGCGAACCAGAGCCCGCTCCAGACAATCAGGACAAAGGCTGCTGCAATCGTGCGCCGCGGTATCACGCGTCCCGCTCTACGTGTCCTGGTGCAACCGGGCGCCCGGATTTCACGCCCACATCCCGCGTCGTCTTTTGCCCCATCGCCGCAGTTGCAGTAGAAAGCCTCGCTGACGGGAGGGTTGAGCACACGCAAGAGTCAGTGACAAGTCGGCGTGACATTCTCAGTGGGCTGGCGCTAGGACTCGGGGGAGGGCTTGCCATCAGCGCGGTGGCGGTCATCTACACGGGCTCCGTCGACGGCCTCGCGCAGCTCGCGCGGGGG
>JBGOUW010000418.1:0-4489 GCA_041477755.1 Binatia bacterium | reverse complement strand
GCCGGCCTCGCGATCCGTTCGGCGCCGGTCGACGTGTATTACCCGCCAGTGGATGAGCGAGTGAGTCACTTCCGCCCGTTCCTCGATACGGTGCGCATCATCTTCGTGGTATTGGGGTTGATTTTTCGGATACGGTGACGCGTGAAAGGAGTTGGATAATGAAGCATGGCGCAACATTCATGCGCGTGCGTGATGCGCCTACGCTGCGGATGCGGTTGCCCGGTCGCCGAGTTCGCTGGCGATCACCTCGCGGACTTCTTGCATGAGCTGAGTGACGTCTTTGTGTACGAAGCTTGCCGCGGGGATTTCTGGCAACACACGGATGCGGATCGCGTGACGGCCTTGCAGCACGAAGCCACGCTTCGGCAACGCTCGCGAGGTGCCCCACACCACGATCGGGAGGATCGGGGCCGCGGTGCGCAGTGCCAGTTCGAAGGCGCCCGGTTTGAACGCGCGCATGTGGCCGTCGGGCGAGCGTGTTCCTTCGGGGAACATCATGATCGAACTGCCTTGCTCGATCGCTTCCTGACATGCGTGCATCATCCGCTCAATGCTCTTGCGATGGCCGCGCCGCAGCTTGATGTAGCGGTTGAGCGACATGTTCCAGCCGACGGCCGGCACCCGGAAGTTCTCGATTTTCGACACCCACTTGAAGTGCTTGAACAGCCGAAACAGCACCAAAATATCGAGCAGCGACTGGTGATTGGCCACCATGACGTAGGCCACGCCGGCACGAATCCGCTCGCGCCCTTCGATGCGCACGCGCCACACCGGATTGAGCCAAGTGTAGAGCGATGCCCAGAAACAGGTGAACTGGTGCAGCAGCATCAGCTTGCGATCGAACAGCACGGTCGCCGCCCAGATCACCAGTGCGAGCGGAAACAGCAGGAGCGAACTCACAATCAGAAAAAGCCAGAACAGGAGCGAGAGCACACGCGCCAGCATCGCCGCCTTCTACACCGGCCGCGCGGCGGAGGCCAGTGGTAAGAGGAGAAGTCGCCAAGGTGCAAGATGAAGGTGGCGAAGGTCGGACAAAACCTGAGCGGGAGCTCTCGAGGCTGCCCTTCGCGTGTGTAGCGCCGCCGCGGTTACGCCTGCTGCTGCGGTTGCGCCTTGTCCGCGAAGTCGCGCGCCTGCAACTCGAAGTCGGCCGGGTTGCGACAGTGTGCCAGCGCTTCCACATAGGTGATGTGGCCGGCGCGAAATAGCCCCAGCACGGACTGATCGAACGTCTGCATGCCGTAGGTGTTGTGCCCCTGTGCGATCACTTCGGGTAGATCGCGCCCGCGCTGCTTCTCGATGTACTCGCGCACCCGGGCGCTGCCGACCAACACTTCGACTGATGGCACCAAGCCCTTGCCATCGGCGCGCTGGATCAAGCGCTGACTGACCACGCCGCGTAGCACGCTCGCCAACACGAGACGGATCTGCTCGCGTTGATGCTCGGGAAAGGCGCTGATCGTGCGCAGCACGGTCTCCGACGCATCGACGGTGTGCAGCGTGCTCAGCACTAAGTGGCCGGTCTCCGCCGCGATGATCGCGGTCTCGATGGTTTCGAGATCGCGCATCTCACCGACCATGATGACGTCCGGGTTCTGGCGCAACGCCGAGCGCAAGGCGGACGGGAAATCGCCGACGTCTTCGCCGATCTCGCGCTGACTGATGATCGACAGGCGCTCATTGTGGAGATACTCGATCGGATCCTCGATGGTGATCACGTGGCGGGCGCTGGCTTGATTGATGTGTTCGATGATCGCGGCGAGCGTGGTGCTCTTGCCGCTGCCGGTCGGGCCGGTCACCAGCACCAGCCCGCGCCGCTCGCTCGCCAAGCGCTCGACCACAGGGGGCAGATTGAGTCCGGCGATGGTGCGAATCTCGCGTGGGATGATGCGCAAGACGATGCCGATCTTCCCACGCTGGCGAAAGACGTTGACGCGGAAGCGGCCGAGGCCGACGTGATCGAAGGCGAGATCTGCGTGCCGTTCGGTGGCGAAGCGCATGCGATGGGCGTCGTTGACCAGAATCTCGTTCGCTGCCTCACGCACATCCTCAGCCGAGAGAGGCTCGGCGTCTGCCATCGGGCCGAGATTGCCGCCGGCGCGAAACATCGGGCGCATCCCGTCTTTCAGGATGACGTCGGATGCTTCCTGCGCGATCGCAGCATCCAGAATGTCCGTCAGCGTCATGGTGGCTTCTCCATCTTCGTCCCAGACTATCGCTCTGGTTGAGAAATGCCAGTGCAAAGTCGTTGGCAGCGACTTTCGAATCTGTTGCCAGCCCGGTAAGCTCGGCACATGTCTGATCGATATGAGATCCAGCATCAGTTCGTGGCGGCCAACGGCCTGCGCTTCCACGTGGCGTCGTGCGGCGCCGGCGATCGCTTGGCGCTGTGTCTGCACGGATTTCCCGAGTGTTGGTACTCGTGGCGCCATCAGCTTCCGGTGTTGGCGCGGCTGGGGTACCGGGCCTGGGCGCCCGACCTGCGCGGCTATGGCGAAACCGATCGGCCGCTCGACCGCGAGGATTACGCAGTCGAGCGCTTACTCGACGATGTCGCGGGCCTGATCGACGCGGCGCAGGCGCGCTCGACGATCCTGCTGGCGCACGACTGGGGTGCGATCATCGCGTGGTACTTCGCGCTGCGTCAACTGCGGCCGCTCGATCGCCTGGTGATCATGAACGTGCCGCATCCGGCCGTCATGGATCGCGCGATTCGCCGCCCGCGTCAGATGTTGCGCTCGTGGTACGTGCTGTTGTTCCAGATTCCGCGCCTGCCCGAGGCGCTGCTGCGAGCCCGGAACCATCGGGCAATCGGCGATGCGTTCCTCAACTCAGCGATCGACAAGCATCGCTTTCCTGACGAAGTGCTGCAGGTCTACCGCGACAGCGCCGCGCGACCCGGCGCGCTCACCGCGATGATGAACTACTACCGCGCGCTGGTACGCGGCGGCGGTGCGGAGCGCCAGCGCAAACTCGGCTATCCGCTGATCGAGATTCCTACCCTGATGATCTGGGGCGAGCGCGATGTGGCGCTCGGGAAGGAAACCACCTACGGCACCGACGCCTTCGTGCAGAACTTGACGCTGCGCTACCTACCGAACGTGTCGCACTGGGTGCAGCAAGAAGCGCCGGAGACCGTCAACGCGATGCTCGAAGCGTGGCTGTCCGGGCAGCCGGTACCCGAAGCGATGTGAGGGAGATCGTCGATTGCGCTCGCGCTTGTCGCTGACGGCGGCTCGTGGCAGAGTCGGCGCGTGACCGGTCCGTCAATTCTCCTCGCCAGTCCGCGCGGCTTTTGCGCGGGTGTGTCGTACGCCATCGACATCGTCAACCTCGTGTTGGAGCGCTACGGACCGCCGGTGTACGTGCGCCACGAGATCGTCCACAACCGGTACGTGGTTGAGAAGCTACGCAGCCAGGGTGCGCGGTTTGTCGAAGAGTTGGCCGACGTTCCCGATGGCAGTCTGCTCATCTTCAGCGCGCACGGTGTGGCGCCGGCTGTTCGCGACGAAGCGCGCACGCGCAATCTCCGCGTGGTCGATGCGACCTGTCCGCTGGTCACGAAAGTCCACATTGAAGTGCTGCGCTACGCGCGCGACGGCTACGACATCCTGCTGATCGGTCATCGCGGCCACGTCGAGGTCGTCGGCACTTTGGGTCACGCGCCGGAACGCATGCAGTTGGTTGAATCGGTTGCCGACGTCGAGCGGGTGACCGTCCGCGATCCCGAACGGGTGGCCGTGGTAACGCAGACCACACTGTCGGTTGACGACACGCGCGCGATCATCGAGGCAATCCGGCAACGCTTCCCGAACGCGCACACGCCGCGCAAGGACGACATCTGCTACGCCACCCAGAATCGCCAAACGGCGGTGAAGGAACTCGCCCGTCAAAGCGATCTGGTGCTGGTGATCGGATCGCCCGCCTCCAGCAACGCCAACCGTCTGGTCGAGGTCGCGCGCAACGAAGGCATCCCCGCGCGCTTGATCGAAGCTGCCGGCGACATTGACGCTGCGTGGTTGCGCGACGTGCGCGCAGTCGGCCTCACTGCCGGCGCCTCGACTCCCGAAGCCTTGGTCGAAGCCACTATCGCACGTTTGCAGTCGCTCGGCTGTGGCGCGGTGCGCGATCTGACCACAGCGGTCGAGAACGTGACGTTTCCCATCCCACGCGAGTTGCGGGCGTGAGGCGGGCACACGAGACGTCCCGTCGTAGGGGCGCACGGCGTGCGCCCTCTTCGTTGCATTGCGGCGCAGGCTAAAGCCTGCGGCTACAGAAACAGAGGGCATTGCGGCGGCGCAGGTTACAGAAGAGCTGCCTGGACGATCACGCGCCGTGCCGCACTAGCCCCGACGGCGTGCCGACACTGGTGAGCCACAATTGGTGGACGGCACGCGTGGCGCCGACGTGGAGTAGACGGCGCGCGGCCGGCGTGTCAGGAAAGTTCGTGCTGCTCACTTCGATCAGGATGACGTAGTCAAACTCCAAT
>JBGOUW010000450.1:0-4213 GCA_041477755.1 Binatia bacterium | reverse complement strand
CTCAGTTGGGCCAAGGCCAAGGTGCACCTCGAGGCGCTGCCGCGCGGCGACGCGTTGGAGCTGGTGCTAGACGACGAAAAGGGCGCGCGCGACATCCCGCGTGCGGCCGAGGCCGAAGGCTACGCGGTCGATCTGGTGGAGCACGCACCACCGATCTGGCGGCTGGTCATTCGTCGGTGAGATCGTGATTCGTGTTCGTGATTCGTGTCGTCGAATGGGTGGCTTCCGAGAATGAATTGAAACCGCCGATGGACGCCGATACACGCCGATCAAAACTTTCCGCAAGAGTTGCGAGAGATCAGTAGTGGGTCACTTTCAAACAACCCGTCGTGTCATTCTGAGCCGCGGGCGAAGAATCTCTCTTCCTGTCGCGCGGCTCAGAGAGATCCTTCGCTGCGCTCAGGATGACAATTCTCGGGATGCCTCGAGACTGACCGACTACCGAGAGATCCGTAGACTTCATCGAAATGCACTTGGTGATCCGCGATGAATCGGGTCGAATTCCGTGTCTGCGTTCATCGGCGTGCATCGGCGGTTTCCCTTCTTTTTTCGAATCGAGATAGAAAAGGACAGAGGTACAACTATGGCCACAGACTCGCAGCAGATTGATTTTGAGAAAATCAAAGCTTTCGTCGAGCATGTGTTCGGTTTCCTCAGCGGCGCGACGGTCTCCGGTATGATCTATCTCGGCGATCGACTCGGTCTGTATCGCGCGCTGCAAGGCGCGGGCGCGGTGACCAGCGAAGAACTTGCGCGTAAGACGGGGCTCAACGAGCGCTGGGTGCGGGAGTGGCTCCGGGCGCAAGCCGGCGCGCATTTGATCGAGTACAAAGGGGATGGTCGGTTCGAACTCGGCCTCGAGGCGACCTTCGTGCTCGCCGAGGAGAACAGCCCGGCGTTTGCGGCCGGCGGTTTTTGTTCGCTGCCGCAACAGTTCGCGGTGCTCGAGAAGCTTCCCGAGGCGTTCAAGACCGGCGTTGGTCTGCCCTACGACGCGTTCGGTCCGGAAGGTGCGGTTGGTATCGAACGATTCCTCGCGCCGTGGTTCCGTACGTTCCTGGTGCCGGTGGCGTTGCCGAAGTTGGACGGTGTCGTTGCCAAGCTAACCCGCGGCGCGCAGGTTGCGGATGTCGGCTGCGGCGCTGGCGTGGCATTGATCGAAATGGCGAAGGCCTACCCGAAGTCCACGTTTCACGGCTACGACATCTCCAAGCACGCCCTGGCGCGCGCGGCAGCGAACCAGCAAGCGGCGGGCGTCACCAACGCGACGTTTCACGACGCACGCGGGGATACGTTGCCAGGCGACGCCCGCTTCGACTTCATCACCACCTTCGATTGCCTGCACGACATGGCGCATCCGGACGTGGCAATCCGCGCGATTCATCGGGCGCTCAAACCCGACGGCACCTGGCTGATCGCCGACATCAACGGCAAGCCGACGTTCGAAGAGAACCTCGAACGCAATCCGATGGTGGCGATGATGTACGGCTTCTCGATCATGAGCTGCATGTCGTCGGCCTTGTCGGAGCCGGGCGGCGCCGGGCTTGGCACGCTCGGGTTCACCGAGCCGCTCGCGCGCGAGATGACAGCCGCGGCGGGCTTCACCCGCTTCCTCCGTCACGACTTCGAGAATCCGGTCAACGCCTACTACGAAGTACGGCCGTAGAGCGATCGCGCTGGCGTCAACGCCGGAAGAAACTCAATCCGTGCGCGCGCAAGATGGCAGTGCGCTCGTGCACTCGGTGGCCGTTGGGATACAGAGCGCTGGCGTCGCAGCTGGAGAAGTCGTCGCCGTGTGCGAGCACGCAGTCGCGATAGCCGAGTCGCGCGGCGCGCAGCGTCGCGGCACCGGTCGCCGCGTTGGTGCAACCCTCCACCCAACTCCTGGCTGAGACCAGCAGCAGCACGAGCGCGAGCGCCGTCTGCGCGCGGCGCGACCAATGGCGGGCGGAGTCGAAGACGAACAAGCTGGCACTGGCGACGACGAGGAGCGAGAGGTGAACGTAGCGCGGCGTGACCGCTTGCTCGTAGCCAAGCCCGACGCGTCCGACCATCGTCATGGCGAGAATGATGGCGCCAACGGCCATCAGCGGATATCTCTGCGCGATGCTCTTGAGTGCGCTGAGCGGATCGCGCGTCATCATCGCGCGGGCTAGACAGGCCAGCACCGCGAGCAAGAAAGCGATCCCCGACACACCGGCTCCCCATGGACGGGGGAAGAACGGACTGCCGAGCCAGATCAGCATGTATTTGAGCGTGGCTAACGGACGCACCAGCGCTGCCAGCGTATCGGGATGGGTGGCGGGCTTGTGGTAGCCGATGAAGTAGGTTGCCAGTACGAGCCCGGCCACCACGCAGAGCCTGCGATAGCCGTGCGGCAGCGATTCGCGCGCGGCGATCGTCAGCCCACCGAAGCCGAGCACGAACAGCGAGAGCGCCAGACCGTGAACGAGCCCGAGCGGCGTGGCCACCACCAACACGGCGACTCGCCATCCACCGCGGCCGGTGTCGACGTAACGGCGGAATGCTTCCCCAAACAGTACGATGAACAGATACAACACGCCCCACGAAAAGCCGCTGCTCCACACCATGTGTTCCCACTGGCGCAACGTGAACAGCCAGCCGGCGAGACTCGCGGCCAGCAGCACGTGGAGGGCCACGCTGAGGTGCGGCCGCTGGCGCAGCGCGCCGTGAAGGAACACGAGGCCGCCGAGCACCAAGAGGATGGTGCAGCCGAACGCGGCGCCGTATTCGTTCCAATGCGTCGCTCGGCACCAGCCGGCGGCGAGCAGCACCTTCTCGAACATCAAGCGATGCTCGTTGTGTTGCCGCCACAGGTATTCGAGCGTGAGCGGACGAATGCCCGCGATCAGTTCGGTGTGATCCCACGAATCGGAGAACGGCACGTCGACCGCGTAGATCGCGGTGAACGCCAGCATCACGGCGGCCAGCACCAGCGGCACCAGCCATTCGACTCCGCGCCGTCGCATGCCGACTCGTGCGATCAACCGGGGCCGCGCCGCTCAGCCGCGCAGCGGGCGGAAGAAGGCGCGAATGTCGTCGACCAGCGCCTGCGGCTCTTCCATCGCCGCGAAGTGTCCGCCCGATTCAAACTCGGTCCACCGCTGCACGTTGTAAACTTTCTCCGCCCACTTGCGCGGCGGCTTGAACAGCTCGTGCGGAAAGATCGCGCAGCCTGTCGGCACGTCGATGCGAATGCCGCGCGGCGGAAACAGTCCGGAGCGCATCGCCTCGCAGTACAACCGGATCGACGACGGCGCGGTCTCGGTCACCCAATAGATGGTGATGTTGGTGAGCATCTCGTCTTTGCTGACACGGCTCTCGACGTTGCCATGGCAATCGGTCCAGGTGCGAAATTTCTCGACGATCCATGCGGCCAACCCGGCCGGCGAGTCGTTGAGCGCGTAGCCGAGCGTCTGCGGCTTGGTGCCCTGGATCTGCTGATATCCGGTTTCTTCGCGCATGAAGCGCTGCATCTCCATCAGGCGGACGATCTCCGCTTCGTTCAGCCCGTCGGCCGGATTGGCTTCATCGGGCGGGAACGCCACCACCATGTTGAGATGAATGCCGGCGAGTTGCTTGGCGTGCTGCGAGCCGAGGCAAGTGGTGATGATTGCGCCCCAGTCGCCACCTTGCGCGCCGTAGCGGGTGTAGCCGAGTTGCGCCATCAGCGCGGCGAACACGTCGGCCATCTTCCCGGGATGCATGCCGGGGGAGCGCGGATGATCGGAGAAGCCGTAGCCCGGTAGCGACGGCGCGACTACGTCGAAGGCGTCCGCCGGATCGCCGCCATGTCGCGCCGGATCGGTGAGCGGGCCGATGATCTTCAGAAACTCGACCACCGATCCCGGCCAGCCGTGACTGATCAGCAACGGCAGCGGCTTCGGACCAACGCCGCGTTCGTGAATGAAATGCACACCGAGTCCTTCCACGTTGCTGCGGAAGTGGTGCAATTGGTTGAGCGCGCGCTCGGCGGCGCGCCAGTCGTAGCGCGTGCGCCAGTACTCGACGAGCTCTTTCAAGTACGCCAGGTCTGTACCGTAGCTCCAGTCGGCGTCGTTCACCTCGTCGGGGAAACGCGTGCGCGCCAACCGCTGCTTGAGATCGTCGAGTACGTGATCGGGCACGTTGATGCGAAACGGTTCGATGGCCATTGAGTCCTCCGGGTGATGACGGCGCGGGACTATACACG
>JBGOUW010000406.1:0-4624 GCA_041477755.1 Binatia bacterium | reverse complement strand
CGGCGAGGTGAAAGTAGCCGTCGGCCTCGCGGCCGGCGCGGCCGGCGAGGATGCCGAAGTTGTAGCGGGCCTCATCGAGTCCGGGAGCCAGGGTGAAGGCGCGCTCGTATTCGCGCAGCGCGGACGCGCTGTCACCCAACGCTTCGCACGCCTTGGCCAGTTCGTGATGCGCGCCGGCGTCGTCGGGGTTGGTTTCAACCGCCGCGGCCAACAGCAATCGCGCCTTGCTCGGCTCGCGCAGGCGCAGCCAGGCACGGCCGAGTTCCCGATTGGCCGCAGTCCAACCCATGTCGCGCGCCTGTTCGAGCGTCTGGCGTGCGGCGTCGAAGGCGCCGGTTTCAAGAAAAGCCACACCGAGCAGATAGCGCGCTTGCGGATCGTCGGGATGCTCATCGACCTGCCGGCGATAGGCTCTGAGCACGTCGTTCGGCACCTCGGTTTTGGCGTGCAGCAAGGCCTGCACGCGAGCGAGCGCCGCTGACTTCGGCCGGCGCGGCGCTTTGTCCCACTGTTGCGTGCGCAGGACCGCTTCGAGATGCGTGAGGCGATCGTCGTTGAGCGGATGGGTTTGTAGATACGGGGGTGCAAACGTTGGCGAGACGCGCTGCTCGTCCGCCATCGTCTTGTAGAAGTCGAGCATGCCTTTCGGGTCAAAGCCCGCCCGTTGCATGTAGCGCACGCCGAGGTAGTCGGCTTCTTGTTCGAACTCGCGGTGGTATTTGAGCTGCGCGGCGGCGCTGGCGGCCACCGCGCCGGCACCGATCGCCGGCTGCACGATCGACAGCAGCAAGCCGAACAGCGCCGCGTAGTTCATAAAACGGGTCGCGTCTTGCTCGCGCGCGAGATGATGCGCGTGCACGTGTGCGATCTCGTGACCGAGCACTCCCGCCACCTCGTCGTCGGTGGCCGCACGCGTGAGCAGCCCGGAGTGCACATATACGTAGCCGCCCGGCACGGCGAAGGCGTTGATCTTGGGATCGCGGACGACCGCAAAGGCGTAGTCGAAGGTATCGCCGTCCAGACCCGTCACGATGCGTTGCCCCATGCGGTTGACGTAGTCGACGACTTCGACGTCGGTGATCAGCGGTAGCTGCGCCTGCGCTTGCAGCGCGAACTTGCGTCCGAGCTCGCGCTCGCTCTCGTCTGACGCCAGCGCCGGCGTGGCAACCCAATGGATCAACCAAGCAAGCAAGAGCGCGCGCGCTGAGGTGCGTCGAGTGCGCGACCGCATGGTGCGGCAGTACACCAGCCCCGAGTACGGCTTGCAACCGGCGCGAGCGCTTCGGCCAAGCAGCCCGCGCGGGTTCGAGCGCCCAGGGCGGGCGCTCGCGGGCAGGCCCGACGCCCATCGCCTCAGCACGAAACCCGAGCCTGGGGCGCGTGGCCACGTGCGCTTTCGCGGCACGCGGGTTGCGTATTGCCGCGCTACAGACCGCGCAACAGGAACGCACAACAGGAAAGGGCCGCAATGGGAGATCGAATTGCGTCGAGTGGAGCACGGGATCTTGCGCAACTCCACGAGTGGGTCGAACACGGACGCCGCGCCCAGCAGCGGCGAGCGCGCATGATCCTGCTGCGCCGTCAAGGTCTCCCAAACTGGCTGATCGCGTCTCGACTGGGCGTCCATCGCGACACGGTGCGCCGCTGGCTGGCGCGCTATCGCGCTCGCGGGCCGGTGGGGTTGTGGCACGCCAACTCGGGACGCACGCACCCGCCGAAGTTCGCCGCGGCGACGGCTCGGGCGATCCGTGCCATCGCCAGCCAGCCTCCCAGCGCCCACGGGGAAGTGTTTGCGACGTGGTCGCTACAAAAACTGCGCTCTCACGTGGTGCGCACGGGGATCGTGCACGACATCAGCGTCGAAGGGCTGCGGCGACTGCTGGCGCGGACCGGTGGCCGCCCGCCGGGGTGGCCGCCGCCGGCTACGGACCGCGTCGCAGTGGATCGAACGGCGCAGCTGGCATTGCGGCGGCTCGCCTGCGACCGTGACATTGGCCGGCGCGCGGTGATCGTGCTGGCGGCGGCGGACGGTTCTCTGGCCAAGGCCATCGCTCTGGACCTTGGCGTCACCGTCAACACGGTACGGCGCTGGGTGCGGCGGTTTGCGGCGGGCGGTGTGCCCGCGCTCGAACGCGCGCCACGGCGGGGTGGCCGACTACAGTTCACGGCCGACGTGCGCGCACGCATTTACGCGTGCGCGGCCTGCCCACCGCGAACGCTGGGGCTGGCACGCGCCGAGTGGTCGCTGGTGGCGTTGCGAGATCATCTGATCGCAAACCAGATCGTGCCGACCATAAGCACGGAGTGGTTGCGCCAGATTCTGCGCCGCTGGCTCCGCGACGGTGAGGCGATGTCCTCACGGCTGGGCCTACGGTCGGAAGCCGTGCGCTCCGCGCATTCGGGGCTGCGCACGAGTCAGCTCCCCGCACTCCGGCAGATCACTGCACGTGCAGCGCGTACTCTAGCAGCTCACTGAGGACGCGGATGCGGCGCGCCCGCAGCGGGCGTTCCGCCAGATCGGCTGCGACAAAATGCTCCAGCGCCAGCCGCAGGTTCACCTCGATGAGATCGATGCACGCCTGCGTGCATGCTTGGGAGTAGGCGCGTCGGCGCGCGGCGACAATGTCAGCAAACGCGATGATCTCGGCCATCACACCTGCCGATCCGTGCCCGCCGCTTTGTCGTGCATCACGCGCCACCCACCGTTGCCGTACCACTCGATCTGGCGCGCCAGACCGAGCAGAATACGTACCTCCCGTTCGTCGATTCCGGCGCGCCCGAACAGGCGCCGCAGGGCAAACATGATGTGCTCGGGATTTTCCGGATGGAGAAAGCCGATCATCAGCAGCGCTGCCTGCAGCCGCTCGTACATGTCTTCCATCGCCGCCGTCGTCACGAGCGCTGGGAGCACGGGCTCAGTGGGCGTCTCCGGCGCGGCGACGAACAATTCGTAGGCGCACACCATGACCGCTTGCGCCAGGTTGAGGGACGGATAGTCCGTCGCGGAGGGGATCGTGATCAGCTGGTGGCACAGTTTAAGATCTGCGTTGCTGAGGCCGTGGTCCTCGGGGCCGAACACGAGGGCAACGGGTTGGATCTGCGCGCGTGCGACGATCGCAGGCGCCAGTGTGCGCGGCGCGTGCGTCACCTCACGATAGCCGCCCGCGCGGCAGGTCGTACCGATCACCAACGCGCAATCGGCGACGGCGTCGGCGAGCGTGAGGCACTGCCGCGTGTGATCCACAACCTCGCCGGCGTGGGCGGCCATCTTGCGCACCCAAGTCGATTGCAGCGGCCGCGTGCGAACGACGACCAAGTCGCCGAGCCCCATATTCCCAATGACGCGGGCGACGGCGCCCACATTGATGGCGCCACGCGGGCGATGCAGCACGATGCGGATGTTGCGCAGCGACACGGCGAACCTTACGAGTCTTGGCGAGCCTTGGCGAGTCTTGAGCGGCGCGCGGCCGCGGCGTTACGGCGCCCGGTGCGGACGCCAACGGCGCGCATATTCGATCGGCAACGTCGATATCTGGCTTCCGTTGAGATGACCGAACACTTCGTCGGGCCGCACGAATAGTCCAAGGAAACGATCCATTGCCTGCACTTGCGAGCGGTACCGGCTGAGCGCGTCGCGCTTATGGGCGACCTCGTCAGGGGTCAGATCGAGCCGCAGCCACGTGGTGTGCGATAGGCTCTCGTGCCCAGCACTCGAGCCGCCGATGCCGGCGCGATTGACCGCGACCTGCCAGAGCGGATTGCCCGGGTACTCTGGGTAGTGAACGAGGTAGGTCAGCACCTCCGTGTGCGTGAAGGGAGCGATCTGCGCCTCGCGCAACTCGCGTAGTGCGTCGAGCACGAAGCCACCAGTGGTGCAGTGATCGGGATGGCGATCGCGCGGATCGGGAATCGCCACCCAGTCGGGCACGAAATCGCGCAGCATGTCGCGCAGTTCACGCTTGAGGTCGACCCCTGAATACTCGATGCCTTGTCGCGGGCTCTCCTCGTAGGGCGGGCGGTCCGATTCGGTGAATGGTGACCGATAGGGGCGGCTCTCCGGCCAGTTGTCGCTCCAGAGATCATCGATCCCGTCGTCGGGAAAGCCGAAGAAAGTGCTGCCGATCTGCTTGCCACCAAGTGCTTCAACGGCACGCAGCGCTTCGTGGTGGCGGCGTTCTCCGTAGGCGCGAAAGTCTCGCCCCGACACTGCGGCGTGCTTGTTTTCCGCTATGACAGCGCTACGGAAACCATCGCCGTTGGTGACGAAAACCACCCGTACTGTGCCGCCGAGCGCGATCACCCGTTGCATCAGGCCGGCAGCGCCCAATGTTTCGTCATCCGGGTGGGGAGCGACGACTAGCAGTCGAATCTTACCCGGCACGCGCAACTGGTTGGGGCGCGGTGGCGCTAGGCTGACACCCGGCACGCCCGGAAGTTTGATCGCGGGCGGGGTCGAGTCGAGCGTAGGCCGCGCGGGCCCCTTCGGGAGGGCCTGCTCGCTACCACGATCAATCGCGCTGCTGCCAACGGGCGCGGCAATCACTCCGGCGACGAGCGCCGTAACCAACCAGAGTCTTTGAGCAGACTGTCGCATCGCGACCGGCAAGGCAGTCAGGCCTTCTTT
>JBGOUW010000541.1:0-3369 GCA_041477755.1 Binatia bacterium | reverse complement strand
GGCCAACCAAGGGATCGCAACATGGGTGGCGCGCTCGGGTCACAGCGCGCGCGTCGATCGAGCGCCGCACGACCCGCGCTTCTATCCCGGGATCGATCAAGTCGCGCAGTTCTCGACCGAAGCGGTGCTGGCGGTGCCGGTTACGCAGGGCGTCAACGTCGTCGGCGTCATCGAAGTCGTCAACTCGATCACCGGCGGCGCCTTCACCGATGCGGATCAGGCAAGCATCGAAGCGATTGCAAACGATGTCGGTGTCACCACCAGTGCCGACGCGCTGGCGAGCGATCCGTCGATCACCCAACAGATTCTCGCCCGCGTGAGCGCCGCGGTGCCGAGCGAAGCCTGCTCGATCTTGATGCGCGATGCCGCCGGCCGCGACCTCGTGTTCACCGCCTCGCGCACGCTACAAGCGGGAGTCATCGACGGCGTGCGCATGCGTGCGGACCAAGGCATTGCCGGCTGGGTGGTGCAGCACCGCGAGCCCGCCCTGGTGGAAGACGTCGCCCGCGACCCACGCCACTACCGTGGCTTCGAGAGCAAGTCGCACTTGAAGACCCGCAGCTTGCTTTGCGTACCGGTGATTTCCAAAGAGACGCTGCTCGGCGTCATCGAGGTCATCAACAAGGTCAATGGGGCTGCGTTCAGCGTGGAGGAGCAACGCCTAGTGCAAACGCTCGCCGACCACGCCGCGATCGCAATCGAGAACGCGTCGTTGTACCGCCAAGCCCGTGTCGCCGCGATCACCGACGACCTCACGGGATTGGGCAACACGCGCCACTTCAATCGCGCGCTGGCCGATATGGTGGACCACGCGCGCGCAACCGGCGAGCCCGTATCCCTACTCGTGCTCGATCTCGACAACTTCAAGACCGTCGTCGATACGCACGGCCACCTCGTCGGCAGCCGCACCATCGCGGCGATCGGCCGCATCATCGGCTACATGATCCGTCCGGGTGATGTCGCCGCCCGCTTCGGCGGCGACGAATTCGTCGTGCTGCTCCCCGCCACCGACACCAACACGGCCACTCGCATCGCCACCGGCATTCGCGAAGCGATCGAGGCCGTCAGCACGCTCGACGGCAACGGTATCGACATTTCCAAGGTGACCGCCAGCGTCGGTGTGGCGACCTATCCCGAGCATGCCATCAGCGGCGACGCCTTATTCCGCGCCGCCGACACCGCCATGTACAGCGTCAAACGTACGAGCAAGAACGCCATCGCCGTCGCGCCCGGCGCCGGGCACGCGTAACACCGCACCATCCTAGAACCTGCCTCGAACCCGGCTATGCTCAGCCCACCGGCTTCGGCCGCCGTTCCTTGAGCGACAGCGTTGGGGCGGCCTTCGGCGCGCGCGCCAGGCCGCGCGAGATCGTATCGCCCCCGAAGCGGGCGGCGATCGCATCGACGGCACGATTCAGGGCACGGCGCTTGTGCGCTGAGGTCGCCGCTCCGTCAAACAGCGAGAGCTGCACCGACGCCGCCGTCCTGATGCCGCTCATGGACACGCCCACCAAACGGATGCGCTGGCGCAGCGCCCACTCTCGCCACAGCCGCAGGGCGGTGTCGCTGATCACCTTGCCGTCGTCGGTCACCGCGGCCAGCGTCGTGCGGCGGGTGAGCAGCGGATAGCGGCCGGGCGCGAGCCGCTGCGCCAACTTCACCTTCAAGGTCACCGTTAGACCCGCGCAGTCGTCGTGGCGCAGCCGCTGCGCGATGGCTTCCGCATGCGCGATGATGCTCCTGCGGACTTCTTCGCCATCGCCGACGTCGTGCTCAAAGGTGTTCTCTTCCCCGTACGATTTGCGCTCGCGGTCGGGGTCGACGCCGCGGGCGTCACGTCCGTTGGCGAGATCCCACAACGCGACGCCGTGATCTCCGAGCACGCGCTGGAGCACCACCGGGTCAGCCGCGGCCAGTTGGCCGACCGTCGTGAGGGCGGCGCGACGCAGCCGCTCGCAGGTCACCGGTCCGACACCCCACAACAGATCGACAGCCAACGGCGCGAGAAACGACTTCGCTTGCTCCGGCCGCACTTCCAAAAGACCATCCGGCTTCGACAGACCGCTGGCGATCTTGGCGATCATCTTCGTCGGGCCAATACCGACCGACACGACGAGATCCGTGCGCGCCTTCACACGAGACTTCAACGCACGAGCAATCTCGACCGGCGAACCGAGCAGGCGCAATGAAGCGGTGACGTCGAGAAATGCTTCGTCGAGTGACAACGGCTCGACCTGAGGCGTGAACTCTTCGAAGATCGCTTGAATCTCGCGCGATACGGCGACGTAGTGATCCATGCGCCCGGGCAGGAAGATCGCGTCGGCGCAGAGCCGGCGCGCCGTGACCGTCGGCATCGCCGAGTGCACACCGAAGACGCGCGCCTCATACGACGCGGCGCTGACGACCCCACGCACCCCCGTGCCGCCGACGATCACCGGCTTGCCGCGCAGCTCCGGCCGATCGCGCTGCTCAACCGACGCGTAGAAGGCGTCCATGTCGGCGTGGAGAATAACTGGCACCATGCGTCACTCCCGCGCACGGTCGCCCGCGCTACTTCGCGGGCGGGGTCTGGTGCTGTTGGCGAAGGCGATCACGTTGCGCGGGCGGGAGTTGGCGGAACTTTTCGTAGTTCTTGCGAATGCGATTGCGCTCGTGCTCCGGCATCGCTTGCCAGCGCTCGTAGTTGCGCTCGACCGTCTCGCGATGCTCTTGGGGAAGTTGCTGATGGTGGTGGTAGTTCTTCAAGGCGCGATAGCGTTCGCGCGGCCCAAGGTCGGTCCATCCTTTGGGATGCTCGGTGCCTTTGGGATGTTCGGTGCCCTGGGGTTGTTGCGCGACGGTGCTGCCGGCGATCGCGCAGGCGACCAAGATGGTCATGAGCCCATCACGGAGGCGCATGGTCTACCCCTCGTTCTCCGCCGGGGTCACCGCGTCCATTATCGGTTCGACGTCGGCCGTGTCGAAGCGCTCCAGGACGTCAAGTTGTTGAATGATCGCATAGTCCTTGAATAGCTCGGGCTTGGTTTGAAGCGCGAGCGGCGGAGCCTTCACCCCAACTGTGATTAACACAGTATCGGGTCCGTCGATCGAGGAGACGCCAACCAACAAAGCAATCGCCGCAACACCGATCGCCAGCGCTGGCCGCACCAGCGGGCGCAGCGCCGCACGCCACCCAACCGGCTCCGGATCCACGTCGACCAGCCGCGGGCCAAGCCGCCGCCAGAGCTGATCCAGGTCGGCCGACTCGATGGCAACCGCGCCGCGCAGCGCAGAGGTTTGCGCACCGACACTCACACGCACCGCTTCCGCCTCTGCCGCGCACGCCGCGCAGGTCTCCAGATGGCGCGCGATGCGCTGTGCGCGTCTCGC
>JBGOUW010000486.1:0-3844 GCA_041477755.1 Binatia bacterium | reverse complement strand
GTCTTCATCCACGGCGTTACCAGCGTCGCCGCGCTCGGGAACATCCTGCCGCACCTGAATGATGCGACTGCGCGCACAGCGCTGCGGTTTGCATGGCAGGCGGGCTGCGGGCTGTACGCCGCCTTCGGTAACCGTCCGGTGCCGCCAGCGGACATCGAGCCGCCACGCGAAGATGAGGATACACTCATCGATATGGCCATTGCACACGGCGATGAGCACGCCATCAAGTTCACCGAGGCGTGTCTGCGCCACTACGCGCTCAACCCGTCGCCCGCCTACCTGGCGGCCGCACGCAGTACTCTCGACGTTCTGCCGCCCGCTTGATTGTTGCAGCTGAACGTTACCAGTCTGCGTATTTCGCTCGATCGTGATCACGATCGCGAAATCGCTGACACGATGCCGAAACGGTTGATCACGATGGAGCGAAACGCGCAGTCAGGTTCTGAAAGTAGTAAGAATCGCTTGGATGCCACTTTTCAGCTGCCGGTCCGCTGCTCTCATCTCCTCGGCCCGCCGGATCCCTTTGCTCACCGCGAACGCCTCGACCGCAAACGCCCGCCCGATCTCGCGCAAGATCTTGCCGCTCAACGCCCACGTCGCTGACTTGGAGTCGCGTCTGGAAATAGGACTTTCGCATGGATCGCTTCGCTCCGGCCCATGGGGGGACGTAGTTCCGAGTGTTCCGAGTTGGGGTTCAGGCACGGGACCGCGGGCCATCTCTGGAAAGTTGACGTCGACGGCAGGAGCGTCAGAGCGGCTTGTGGCACCGCGGGAGTGCGATCAGCCCTTGGCCGTTGCAGGGCTCTGGAGCCGCGCGGTCAGCCTCTGCACCAGCCGCGCGCGCCGTTGATCGTGTGTCAAATCGCTCCCGAGGAGACTATGGGTTGATGCTTTGGTCGAGAACCGCCCGATTGTAGAGTAGAAGGCACCCGCCTTGCCTCGGCGCGCGCCGCCGCACTACACTACCGTCCGTGCCATCCGCCGCCAGCGCGCCTGCAGCGCCGCTCATCGCCCCGTTCACGCTTCGTGATCTGGCCGGTCACGCGTACGCCGTGCCCGCCGACGCCCCGGCGCTGATCGCGTTCTTCAAGGACGATTGCCCGACGTGTGACTTCGCGTTCCCGTTCCTGCAGCGCTTGAACGACGCGGTACCGGGCACGCGAGTGATCGGTGTCTCGCAGAGCGATGCCACGGCTACGCGCGCCTTTGCGGAGCGGCACGCACTGCGATTCGCGATCGTGCGCGATGGCGATCTCGAAGTGTCGCTCGCGTGCGGCATCGAATCAGTGCCGGCGTTGTTTCTCGTCGACCGGCACGGTGCTGTGCTCGACAGCAGTGTTGGATTTGTCCGCCGCGATTGGGAACGGATCGCGCGGAACGCCGCTGTGGCGAGCGGGACCCCAGTGCCGCAGTTGTTTCACCCCGGCGAAGCAATTCCCGACTGGCGCGCCGGTTGCGCCTCGCGCACCACCGACGCGGCGTTTCAGCAGGAGCTGGCGGTGCGCCGCGGGCGTGCGCGCTTGCAATCGCGGCGCGTCGAGATTGGCGAGCTCGAAGATCCCGCCGAGTTCTTCTTCGAGCGCGGATTGACCGACGGCCTGCCGGTCGTTCCGCCGACCGAGGCGCGCGTCCTGCGTATGCTCAGCGGTACGCGCCGCGCGCCGGATGAAGTGGTCGCCGTGGTGCCGCCCAACTGCGCGCCGGCGACGGTCGAGAAGATCGCCATCAACGCGGTGATGGCGGGGTGCAAGCCGGAGTATCTGCCGGTGGTGCTGGCCGCAGTTGAGGCGGCCTGCAGCGACGCCTTCAACATGCACGGAGTGCTGGCGACGACGTACTTCGCGGCGCCGTTGCTGATCGTCAATGGCCCGATTCGCCAACGCATCGGCATGAACGCGGGGCTCAACGTGCTCGGGCAAGGCAACCGCGCCAACGCCACCATTGGCCGCGCGCTCAACCTCGTGGTGCGCAACCTCGGCGGCGGTCGTCCCGGAGAAGTCGACCGCGCCACGCTCGGGCAACCCGGCAAGTACACTTACTGCATCGCGGAAAACGAAGAGGCCAATCCATGGGAACCGTTGCACGTCGAGCGCGGCTTCGCCCGCGACGACTCTACGGTGACGCTGTTCGCGGCCGAGGCGCCGCGCGCGCTGGTCGATCAGCTCAGCCGGACGGCGCGGGAACTGGTGACCACGCTTGGTAAGTGCATGGAGACCGTGGCGCATCACAAGTGGTACCGCTATGCAGAGGTCGTGCTCGTCCTGTGCCCGGAACATGTTCAGACGATCACACGGGATGGATGGACGAAGGCCGACATCCGGCGCTGCATTCAGGAAGTCAGCGCTAAGCCGCTGCGTGACTTGCTCGCCGATGCGGACGGCAGCGCCGAGGGTTTGCCGCGACGCCTGGTGGGAGAGTCGCCGTCCGCAGAGACGCTGGCGCAACTGGTACCCAAGTTCGCCAGCGAAGAGTCGATCCAGATCGTCGTCGCCGGCGGCACGGCGGGGAAGTTCTCGGCGGTGATTGGTGGTTGGGTCGGTGGGTCGATGGGATCTCAGATGGTCAGCAAGAAAATTGAGGAGTGAAGTGTTGCGAGTGCGGAACGCGGAGTGCGGAGTGGGGAATTCTAGATCAGAACCCTGCCCAATCATTCCGCACTCCGAACTCCGCACTCCGCATTGAGGAGAATCCGATGGGCATGCTTGTGCTCGATCCGACCGATGAGCGCCAACCGGTGGAGCGCCAGCCTACGCCGCGTCCTGTGCGGCTGACTGGAGTGGTCGCGCTGCTCGACATCGTCAAGCCGCGCGGCGACGTGTTTCTCGATCGTCTGGCCGAGGTATTGCCGCAGCGGCGGCCGGGCGTGCAGATCGTGCGCTTCCGCAAGCCGACCTTCACCAAGCCGGCGCCCGAGCCGTTGCTGCAGCAGATCGCGGAGCGCGCCGGCGCCGTGATCGAGGCACTCGCCGATTGAGGGTCGTGTACCACGTGCAGTGTGCACGACTCGATCTACTTTGAACGCCGCGGCATCCCAGCAGTCTTCGTTGCCTCGGACGAATTCGCCCAGGCCGCCGACGTGCAAGCGCGTGCGCTGGGCATGCGTGAGGTGGCGCGGGTCTTCGTTGCGCATCCCATTCAAGACGCCAACGACGAGGAGATGCGTGCACGCGCCGATGCGGCGGTCGACGCGATTCTGGCGGCCTTAGAGCAGCCCGAGCCACTGCGTTGACACAGCGAGAGCCACCCGTTTAGTATCCAGCACGTGTGTTTCGTATCGGATACACGCCGTACGGCGTGACCACCGGCACTCTGGAGTGAATCATGTTGCGCACCCCGATTTGCGACCTGTTCGGCATACAGCATCCGATCGTTCTCGCGGGTATGGGCGGCGTCTCGATGCACAAGCTGGTGGGGGCGGTGTCGAACGCGGGCGGCCTCGGCGTGATCGGCGCCGCAACTTTGGATGCCGATGGTCTGCGGCGCGAGATCCGGCTCACTCGCGAGCTGACCGACAAACCGTTCGCGGTCGATCTGTTGGCGCCCATTCCCGACATGATTCGGCCGCAAATGCAGGTCGTGTTCGAGGAGAACATCAAGATCTTCGTCGCCGGATTGGCCGTGCCGCAGGAGTTCATCATCGAGATGCACGAGCGCGGCATGATCGTCGTGGTGATGATCGGCAAGGTGCGCCACGCCATCAAGTCGGCACAAGCCGGTGCGGACGTGGTGGCGGCGCAAGGCACGGAAGCCGGCGGCCATACCGGTGAGATCGGCGCGCTGGCGCTGGTACCGCAAGTGGTCGATGCGGTCAAAATTCCGGTGCTGGCAGCCGGCGGGATCGTCG
>JBGOUW010000437.1:0-4363 GCA_041477755.1 Binatia bacterium | reverse complement strand
GCGTGGCGCGTGCCGGCCGTTGAGGTGCAGCGCCAGGCGCAGCGGCTCGCGCGTCAGCCGCAGGGCGCGGATGCCGTAGCGATCGGCCACCGCGAGCAAGATGTTGACGATCGTCGGGTGCATGTGGATGTTCACATGGCCATCCACGTGGGAGAGTGGCAGCCCGGTGGCGAGAAATTTCTCGACCTGGGCTTCGACTTCACGCCGCACCTGCACCCGTACGCCGGGCGTGAAGAAATAACCGAGCGCGGCGCGAATCGGTTGATTGCGAAAGAAACCTTCGCCGTCGACGAGATCGGGAATCGCGCGCGGCGACAAGGTTGCGCGGCCTTGCGCGAGTACCAAGTGCAAGCCGACGCTCAACCGCGGCACCGCGCGCGCCAGCTCGACGGCTTCATCCGCCGCGGCGCCGTTCACCATCAAGCTGGCGTCGGTCAGGATGCCATCGCGATGCGCTTCCGCGATGGCCGCGTTCACGCCCGGCGACATGCCGAAGTCGTCGGCAGAGACGATCAGACGTTTCCGCTCGGTCATGGCGGGCCCGCCTTTCAATTGCCAAGCGCCGCAGGATCCGCGACCGGTTGCGGCACTGTATGCGCGCGCGACAGCAACAGCAGCCCGATCCCCGCCCACACCAGTTCCCGAATCCGCCGCAGGATGCCCAGCGAGAGACCCTTGGCGGCGTCGAGACCGAGCAGCGTGAAGATCAACACCTTGCCGCCCTCCTGAGTGCCGACTTTCCCGGGCACGAAGAACAACATCCCATCGATGGTGGCGGAGAGCACTTCGATGGTCAGGGCGCGTTGTACCGTGGCGGGAACGCCGAGAAAGTACAGGATCAGATAGATCTCGAGCACGCCGAGACACCACCCGATGAAGAAGCAACCCGCCGAACACGTAAAACCCCAGGCGCTGGACACGTGGAATGCGGCGATCTCGGCGTCGAGACGTTGTAGCCGCGCGGTCAGGCGGTCCGCCGCCAGGCCGGTGCGTTGCAACGCACGAAACGTGGGCGCAAACAGCCCGCGCCGTTGCGCGACTAGCAGTGCCAACGCTACCGCCGCCATTACGGCCACACCGATCAACACCCCGCGGCGCAGCGCCGCCGGGAGCGGCGCCTGATCGAGCACCAGGATCAATCCCATGACGATGAAGGCCACTTGCCCGACCGTCTGTGCAACTTTGGCGATCGCCACCGACGCCACCACCGAGGTCGTGGCGCCCCGGGCGCGCAGCAACCGAACCCGCACGAACTCCCCGCCGATCGTCGCCGTCGGAGTGACGTAGTTGATCGCATCACCGGCCATGCGCGCGCTCAGCAACTGCCCGAACGGAATCGGCGGGCCCGGCGGCGGAAACGCAAACCACCATCCCAAGGTGTTGAACGTGTAGGCGAGAATTTCCTGCGACACGATCAGAACGATGCCCCACCCTACTACCCGCACGTTGTCGAATACCACGCGCGTGCCGATCTCATGCAGGAGCACGGCGAACAATACCAAGCCGCCCACCAAGAAGCCGCGCTCCAGCAGCCGCAGCCAGCGGGCGGAGCCGCTGGCGCCACCCTCATCGCTCGGGCCCACCCGTTGCTGATCCAATGCGTTCGTTGTTCTGTCCCCACGCAGTCGCGTCGGCCGGACGCAACCACGCTTGCCACGTATACGGATTGCGCAACCGCGGCAAGGTTCGCGAGCCGATGTGTTGTGTGAACGGAAAGGGGGGGGCGGACAGGGCCAGAGGAGGGGGAGGCCCCGTCCGCCCGGGGGGACTGTGCGAGCCGCGTTACGCGGCAAGATCGGTGATGCCCGTGGGTTCAACGGACGGGCGCGCCAACACCAAACGGCCCGAGGTCACCAGCTCGGTGAGGATCGCGACCACCCGCTGGTCTGAAGGCTCCTGATCTTGAACCATCCGAACCACGTCAAACAATGTCATGCGAGGCTTGCGAGCTTTCATGGGACCTCCCTGATTCGTTGTGCGCTGAGCGCCATGCCTTTGGATAAAAGCAGGCCGCATGCCAACTAGAGGATCGACCGATGCGGGCGGCAGGTGAGTTGATGGGGCGCGTGGGCGACCGAACGCCCGATCAACCGGATTGGCGAAGTCAGCGAGAACGACGAGCGGATGACGGCCGCACGCCAAGAATCGGGAGAAATCGGCGAGAGTTCAGACTGCGATGGGTTCGCGCCGGCGCGGTTTAGGTGGCGTCGCGCCAGCGATAGATCCAGACCAGCGCCGCGGCGAACCCGTAGCTACCGAATGCCGCGCCCCACAGGAACCAGTGCAGCCGGTCGGCCACGGCCAGGATGAACAGCAGATACGCGAAGTCGCGATTGAGCAGCGCCTCGAAACCGCGCAGCATCACGCGACGAATACGGCCCTTCGTCGTTTGCGGCGGACCGCTCGTGCGCATCGTTTCCGGGTGCTGCAGGATGCACCAGTAGCCAGCCGCGGCTGCGCACGCGAAGCCGCCGAGCAGCAACGCCATCACCGCGCCATAGGAACCGTCGGGGTGGTGGCGGTACTGCCCGAGGCCAAGGGCGACGAAGATCGCGGCGTGCACGATGTTGTCGGTGGCCACATCGAAGGTTTGGCCGAAAGGGGTTTCCTGAAACTTGAGCCGCGCCACCTCACCGTCGCAACCATCGATCACGGTGGCGAGCAGAAACAGCAGCGTCCCCAGAACTTCGAAGCCGTAGATCCCGCGCGCGATGCACCAGGCGGCGAGTAACCCGATGGTGGTGCCGATGATGGTGATGTGATTCGGCCGCAGCGAAGTCTGCACCAAACGGCGACTGATCCACTGCGACACCGAGCGGTCGATCCATCGCGCCAGCGGGCCATCGTTTGCGGCGGTCGATGCCCGCAGCTGCGCATACAGTTCGGTCTCGGCGGCGTGCGCGGAGGTATCGTCCGTTACGCGCGCGCACACCGCGCCGGTCAAGGCCGTTGCATCGGTTTCGCCGAGCGCGCGCCAGCGGGTCGAGCTGCCACTCTCGAGGGCGCCATCGAGTTCCGCCAGCGTGGCGGCCCGGCAGAGCAGCAGCCGTTCGCCGCCGGTCGCCGGGCTGAAGACGACGAGCCGACCATTCAAGCGCGTGTCGTAGATCTGATTCAGTGTCGCTGGCGTCACCAAGCAGTCGCCGGGAATGACGACAACCTGCCCTTCGCGAATGACGCGGGCCGGCGGCTGCTCGGTGAGCTCGACGTGGCGGAGGCGGACATCGCTCGCCAGCAGTGTCTGCATGCGGGTGGTCTCGCTGCCTGACATCACGACGACGCGCTCGAAGCCGCTGCGCACGGCACTGAGCAGCGTCCGTACAATCAACGGCAGTCCGGCGATGGTGCGAAAACTCTCCGCCGTCGGCGGCAAAATCAATGCAGTGTTCACGGTGAAATGTTAGCGCGTGACGGCGGGCAGCGGTTGCACGCGCGCCGCGGCGTGGGACGCGTACGCTTGCGACAGCAATTGCACGCACTGCTCGGCTTCAGCCAAGTTCTCGCCGCGGACGCTGGGATCGATGATCTCGCGCCGAAACGCGTCGATCACCGCCGCGAACCATTCGGGATGGTGCGACCCCGCCGACAACGATTGCGCGCACACGAACGATTCGTCCGCGCCGCCGCGTCGCACCGAGACGCGATCGTCATCGACCTCGATGTGACCGTCGCGGCCGCTCAACTGCCAGCGCGTCCGGCGCTCTTGCCCGGCCCAGGTGAGGTCCAATTGCCCGGTCAGCGAGGGAAACTCGATCGTGCACTGCGCGCTGTCTTCGACATCGGCTGTGAGATAGCGGCGGCGCGCCAACTGGGCGCGGATCGCGCGCGGCCGCTCATTGGCAAGCGCCACCATCAAGTAGAACGCGTGCCAGCCATGATCGACCAGGATGCCGCCACCGGCGCGCGCGCCGTCGGTGCGCCAATCGTCACCGATGCTACCCGCGCAACCGTTACGCGTGGTCTCGAACGAGATGCCGGTCAACGGCCCGATCGCGCCGTCGTCGAGGAGCATACGCACGCGCCGAAACGGCTCGGAGTACTTCCAATTGTGGACCGTGAACAACGTCACCCCGGCGCGGCTGACCGCCTCGTAAACTTGCGCGTAGTCCGCCGCCGAGATGGCGAGCGGCTTTTCGCAAATGATGTGGAGCCCGGCGGCCGCGGCCGCACCGATCAGCGGCACGTGCGACGTCGGCGGCGTCGCGATGTCGACGAAATCCAGCGCGACGTTGGCGAACAGCTCAGCCGCGTCGCCCGCCACGGTCGCGTGCGGCAAGAGCGCTCGGGCGCGCGCTTGGCGCTTCGCATCGGAATCGGCGACGGCGACGATCCGCATGGTCGGATGCGCCAACCACGCGGGCAG